>NZ_LGDO01000217.1:0-3004 GCF_001279805.1 Streptomyces sp. XY431 | reverse complement strand
GTCCCACCCTCTCCTCACGCGATGCCCGCTCCCCCGTCCCGCCCGCTCCTCGCGCCATGTCCGCTCCCCCGTCCTGTCCTGTCCCCGGCCCGGAAGTGGTGACCCATGACAACCGCCGTCTCGGATCAAGCACGGAGCCGCTCACTGCCCAGAGTCGTGGCGGCGAGCCTGATCGGTACCACGATCGAGTGGTACGACTACTTCTTGTACGGAACAGCCGCGGCGCTGGTGTTCGGCAAGGTGTTCTTCCCGAACAGCGACCCGCTGACCGGCACGCTGCTGTCGTTCCTCACCTACGCGATCGGGTTCGCGGCGCGCCCGCTCGGGGCGCTGGTCTTCGGGCACTTCGGGGACCGGGTCGGCCGCAAGCGGCTGCTGGTGGTCAGCCTGCTGCTGATGGGCGGCTCGACCACGCTGATCGGGTGCCTGCCGACCTACTCCTCGGTCGGGGCGACGGCGCCGGTGCTGCTGACGCTGCTGCGGCTGGTGCAGGGCTTCGCCCTCGGCGGCGAGTGGGGCGGCGCGGTGCTGCTGGTGTCGGAGCACGGCGACGCCCGGCGGCGCGGGTTCTGGGCGTCCTGGCCGCAGGGCGGCGCCCCGGCCGGGAACCTGCTGGCGGCCGGCGTGCTCTCGCTGCTGACGGGCATCCAGTCGGAGGCGACGTTCCTGGCCTGGGGCTGGCGGGTGCCGTTCCTGCTCTCGGCGGTGCTGGTCGGGGTCGGCCTGTGGATCCGGCTGGCCGTGGACGAGTCGCCGCTGTTCAAGGAGGCGCTGGCCCGGGCGGCCGCGCGCGGGAAGGCCGAACAGCCGCCGCTGGTCGGGGTGCTGCGGCACCACTGGCGGGAGGTGCTGGTCGCGATGGGCGCGCGGATGGCGGAGAACATCTCGTACTACGTGATGACCACCTTTGTGCTCGCGTACGCCGTCTCGCACGTGCACTTCCCCAAGCAGACCGCCCTGAACGCCGTCCTGATCGCCTCGGCGGTCCAGTTCGCGCTGATCCCGGTGTTCGGAGCGCTCTCCGACCGGGTCGGGCGCAAACCGGTGTACCTGGTGGGCGCGGTCGGCGTCGGGGTGTGGGCGTTCGTCTTCTTCGGGATGGTGGACACCGGCTCCTTCGGCTCACTGGTGCTCGCGGTGACCGTCGGACTGGTCTTCCACAGCGCCATGTACGCACCCCAGGCCGCCTTCTTCTCCGAGCTGTTCGCCACCCGGATGCGCTACTCGGGCGCGTCGATCGGCGCGCAGTTCGCCTCGGTGGCCGCCGGCGCACCCGCGCCGCTGATCGCCACCGCGCTGCTGAAGGACTACGGCAGCTCGACCCCGATCTCGGTGTACGTGGCGATCGCCGCCGCGATCACCGTCCTGGCGGTGCTGTGCGGGCGGGAGACGCGCGGGCACGACCTGGCGGAGGTGACGGGCACCCGGCCGGCCGAGGACGGCACGGAGCCGGGAGCGGCGACGGTGGGGAAGGCGGCCACCGCCTGACGCGCCGTCCGGCCCGTCGGCGCCCGTCACCGGACGGGCGCCGGCGGGCTACGGCCACCCGGGCCGAGCGGCTAGCATCGCGCTTCCCTCCCCGGGACACGAACACCCACTGCCGATTGGCGGCCGTACCATGAACGACCTCCACGCCGGCTCGGCGCCCGCACTGCGGCGACTGCTGGACCTGCTCGCCTCCGGCGCCGCCACCGAGGACTTCGCCGACGTGCTGGCCGACGCGCGCCGGCGGGGCGCACCGGCCGACGTGCTGAGCGAGATCGACGACGCGACCTGGCAGGCGCTGCGGGTCCACCGGACCCTGCGCCAGCACCGCCGCCGCGAGGCCGAGTTGACCGCCCTCTTCGACACCGCCGGCGACCTCGCCGCCTCCCGCGACCTCGACTCCGTCCTGCAGGCGATCGTCCGCCGGGCCCGGATGCTGCTGGGCACCGACACCGCCTATCTCACCCTCCCGGACGAGGCCGCCGGCGACACCTACATGCGGGTCACCGACGGCTCGGTCTCGGTGCTCTTCCAGACCCTGCGGCTCAGCCTCGGCGACGGCCTCGGCGGCCTGGTCGCGCAGAGCGCCCGCCCGTACGCCACCCCCGACTACCGCACCGACGGCCGCTTCCACCACACCGACGTCATCGACGCGGGCGTGGTCGACGAGGGCCTGGTGGCGATCATCGGTGTCCCGCTGCTGCTCGGCGGGCGGGTGATCGGAGTGCTGTTCGCCGCCGACCGCTCACCCCGCGCGTTCTCCCCCGACGAGGTCGCGCTGCTCTGCACCCTGGCCGCGCACGCCGCGATCGCCCTGGACACCGCCAAGGCGCTCGCCGACACCCGGGCCGCGCTCGCCGAGCTGAACAGCGCCAACGAGCTGATCCGCGCCCACTCCGCCGCCGTCCAGCGCGCCGAGCGGGGCCACGACCGGCTCACCGACCTGGTCCTGCGCGGGGCGGAGGTGCCGGACGTCGCCGCGGCCGTGGCCACCCTGCTCGGCGGGGGGATAGCCGTACTGGACACCGAGGGCGAGCCGCTCGCCGGGCGGGCCGCCGCCCCCGGCGCCGGGCCGGCCGAGGCGGCGGCGGCGTCCCGGGCCGAGGGGCGCGCGGTGCGCCACGGCGGGGCCTGGGTGTGCGCGGTGCTGGCCGGGCAGGAGCAGCTCGGCACGCTGGTGCTGCGCGGCCGGCCGGACCTCGACGACGCCGACCGCCGGCTGTTCGAACGGGCCGGCGTGGTGACCGCGCTGCTCCTGCTGCTGCGGCGGTCGGTCGCCGAGACGGAGAACCGGGTCCGCGGCGAGCTGCTGGCCGATCTGCTCACCGCTCCCGACCGGGATCCGGCCGGGCTGACCGCGCGGGGGCGGCGGCTGGGTGTCGACCTCGGCCGGCCGCACCTGGTGCTGGTCGCCGAGCCGGGGGGCGGCGGGGGTGGCGGGTCCGGGGGGGGGGGGGGGGGCCCGGGGGCCGGGGGGGCGCGGGGGGGGGGGGGGGGGGGGGGGGGGCCGTTTGGGGCC
>NZ_LGDO01000216.1:0-2986 GCF_001279805.1 Streptomyces sp. XY431 | reverse complement strand
GGTCCTGGGAGTGTCGGACGGGGACGAGGCCGGGGTGGTCGTCGGCGATCTCGACGCATTCGCCGCCTTGGCCGCTGTAGGTGCTCTTCCGCCACGACATGGTCCGGGAGTTCCCTTCTGTTGGCCTGAGGTCCACGGTAGGGGGAGGGGGCCGGGTTGTCAGAGGATGTCGAACTCGTCGTGCTTGACGGCGGTGACGAAGGCGCGCCAGGCGTCGGTGGGGAAGAGGAGGGCGGGGCCGGCGGGGTCCTGGGAGTGTCGGACGGGTACAAGGCCGGGGTGGTCGTCGGCGACCTCGACGCAGTCGCCGCCTTGGCCGCAGTGAGTGCTCTTCCGCCACGACATGGTCCGGGAGTTCCCTTCTGTTGGCCTGAGGTCCACGGTAGGTGAAGGGAATGCCGGGTGTCAGAGGATGTCGAACTCGTCCTGTTTGACGGCGGTGACGAAGGCGCGCCAGGCGTCGGTGGGGAAGAGGAGGGCGGGGCCGGCGGGGTTCTTGGAGTCACGGACGGGGACGAGGCCGGGGGAGTCGTCGGCGATCTCGATGCAGCCGCCGCCACCGTCGCTGTAGGTGCTCTTCCGCCACGACATGGTCCAGGAGTTCCCTTCTGTAGGCCTGAGATCCACGGTAGGGGAAGGGAAAGTCGGGGGACAGATGGCGTCCGGGCGGGGTAGGACTGCCGGGTGGAATTGAGGACGACGGTCCACCGGGTGCGGCACGGTGATGAGGAGTACCGGGTGGTGAAGGCCGTTCCGAGGTCGGGGCGGGCCGTGCTGTTCCGGAAGGAATGGTCGCTGGACATGTTCGTGGACCTGGAGGGGGCGCGGAGCACGGCGGCGGCATGGGGGTTGGCGGCGCGGTCGCGGCGGTCGCTGGTGTATGTGCCGCTGCGGGCGGAGCGCGAGGGGCCTGGCGGGCTGCCTGGGTGGTTCAGGTCGTCGGTGGTGGATCTGGTGCTGGTGCAGAACGGGTTGGGGTTTCCGGTGTCGCGGTGGAAGGCGGTGCGGGGGAGGTTGGGAGCGGGGCAGTCGCAGGTGATGGAGATCCCGGAGACGGACTTCTCGGGGGAGACGGAGCCGGAGGACTGGCGGCGGGACGAGTTGAGGTTCGGGTTCGCGGCCGAGACGTTGTTCTTGACCGGGAGCGCGGAGGCGTTCCGGTGGACGGGGGCGCGGGTGCATTCGCTGGTGCGGGAGGGTCCGGCTCGCGCGCTGGCGGGGACTCCGTGGTCGCCGTACGACAGCGTCATGCTGCATCACGCGGGGGATCTGACGGCGAAGGGGCCGGTGAAGGGGCCCGGCGTTCTGAACATTGAGTACGCGCACGGGTGGAGAGCAAGGTGAGCCCCGACCGGTTCAGCGGTCGGGGCTCACCGGTGGTGCTGGGGTTCAGACGGTGCCGAACTCGCCATCCTGGACGGCGGTGACGAAGGACTGCCAGGCGTCGGCGGGGAAGAGGAGGGAGGGACCCTGAGGGTCCTTGGAATCGCGAACGGGCATGACACCGGCGTATCCATCGGCAACCTCGATGCATCCGCCTCCGCCGTTGCTGTGTGAACTCTTGCGCCACCTGGCGCCCGATAGATCAACGTGCATGGCGTTCAAGTTCCTTCCGTGCCTCATGAATCATGGTCAGGCTGTCCGCCCGGGGAAGTGCGTCCACCTGGAGTCGATCGTACTTTCTTGCCCAGCCTGCGACGATCTCGGCATCCTGCTCCAAGTAGCCACGCTGAAGCGTCTCGGTGTATCCGACCATCGCCCGATTGGGCATGGTAAGCAGCGTTACCGAGTGCGAGAAGGGGCGCTCTGCACCCAGGCCGAACGGTGCTACCTGGAGGACGACGTTCGGCTGAGCAGACAAGCTCTCCAGGTGGGTCATCTGCTGCACCATGACACCTGCACCGCCGATCGGCCGATGGAGGACAGCCTCATCCAGAACCACATGGATGGTCATAGTCCGCTCCAGCAACTTCTTCCGAGCTGTGAGGAGTTGAAGTCGTTCATCGGCTTGAGTGCGAGTGGCCTCGCCTCGGCGCACGATGGCAGCCTCGTAGGCAGAGGAGTAGTCCGGGTGTTGCAGGACGCCCGGCACCATGCTCGTCTCGAAGAGCCGTATGCAGATCGCCTCGCGCTCCTTGGTGGTGTACTCGGGGAATCCCGGGATCAGGGCTCCGTTCTTCCAGCTCCACCACAGCAGCTCCAACGCCCCGCCGGCTGTCAGTGCCTCGTCGGCCCGCTGGACGAACTTTAAGCTGGGGGCCTGCTTTGCCGTCTCCACGTTCGAGATGTAGACGCTGGAGTATCGAACTAGCGTGCCGAGTTCGACCTGAGTGAGTCCTTGCGCCTCGCGCAACCTGCGAAGTTGAACAGCGAAGGCGGCAAGTGGAGATGACGTCGGGTCAAGTGTGATGCGCTTCAAGATCGCCCCACTTAAAGCAGCGTGAACTAGAGAGTTGAAGACCTTCCGATCGTAGCCTCTCCAGCTCCACCATGGATACGGGTCGTAGTGATCCCAACGCACAGTGCAACCAGTGGAGCCAACATGCCCTCGCACCCCCGCATTCCCGCGTACAAGCCCGTCATCGGCGAGATCGTGCGCGACCTCGCGCACCTCGACACCTCCGGCAAGCCTCTCGAAGCCGTCTACATGGACACCCTCGCCGGCCTCGTCTACCTCCGTCACGAGGCCGGCGGCTGCGAGTGGACCACCAAGCCCACCCACGTCCAGGCCCTGCCCACCCCCCGCTTCCTCACCGTCCAGACCCCCAGCCGCCCCCGCGCCGCCGACGTGGCGTGAACCGCTCCCTCCGGCTCGTCGCCGCCGCGATCTGCGTCCCCACCCTCAGCGCCCTCGCCGCCGCCCTCGTCTGCTGGCCCATCCACGACGGCCCCCTCGGGCCCCAACTCCTCATCTTCGGACTGATCCTCGCCACCGGCATCTCCGCCGGACTCCCCGCCTGCCTGCACCTGTCTCTTATACAAATCT
>NZ_LGDO01000215.1:0-3125 GCF_001279805.1 Streptomyces sp. XY431 | reverse complement strand
CGGGTTCGGCGGCCTCCTGCTGCGACCAGCGACCGGCCTGGCGGCGGGAGACTCGGTTGGAGACGGCGGTGGCCGTTCCGGCGACGACCGCGGTGCGGGCGACGCCACGTAGCAGTCCGGGCATGGCTTCCTGCCTGGGGTGAGGGAGATCGGGGTGGGGGTGGGGTGCGCGCGGGTCAGCCCGCGGCGTCGAGCTCCTCCAGTGCGTCCAGCACCTCCAGGAGGTCCTGGACCGGGACGCGGCCACTGGCGACCATGCGCGCGTCCGCCCGCCGCAGGGCGGCGGCCAGCGGAGCGGCCCACCGGTTCTCGTAGAGGAGCACCGCGGCGGAGTCGCCGGGCTCCAGGACCAGACCGGCCTCGGTGATGTCGGCGTCCCCGAGCAGACCGGAGGAGGCGCCCTCGAAGACGGTCAGGTCGAGGACCCCGTCGCCGGTCACGTCGGCCAGTTCGACGGCGGTGACCGTGCCGTCCTCGTCCTTGCGGACGAAGATCAGGTCGAGGATCCGGACGATGTCGCGATCGACCAGGTCGACGAGCAGCGGCAGACCCTCGCCACGGAGGTGGCTGCCGGGGAACGCGATCACCAGGTAGTCGATGGGGCCGAGGTCGACCCGTTCGGATTCGTCCGCCCCACCGGGCGCATCGGGTGCGTTGCTCACGTCGGCTCCTCCGGGCGTAGGGGGTGCGGTCCGGCCGGTCGGGTGTGCCGGTCGGGGGCCGGTCCGGGCGCCGCCCGGACACCGACCCGCAGCGACGCTAACCCGCCGGCCCCGGCCCCCGGCTCACCTGTTCGGGGTGACGACGCGACGGGGTGGCGCGTCGATCGGGCGGCGGACCCGGACCGGTTCCGGTCACCCCGCTGGGTCAGCCCTGCTCGCCGACTGCCGCGCGGGGCCCTTGGCTGGGTGCACCGGTGTTCGCGCCTCCCGGCGCCACCGGTCCGCCCGGGGCTCCCCCCGACCCCGGGCCGCCCAGGACGAGGAGCCGCGCCCATGCCACCGACCGAGCCCGGGCCCGAGCAGCCCGGCCGTCCGCCCGGACCCGCGCAGCCCGGCCGTCCGGACAGCGTCGAACTGGACGCGCTGCACCGCCGGGTCGCCGAGCTGGAGGCGGACGCCCGGAGCAAGAAGCAGCACCACCGGCTGCGCACCACCGGCTCGGTGGTCCTGGTGGTGGTCGCGTCCGTGCTGTCGCTGCTCGCGGTCATCTCGGTCTGGGCCCACGACGAGATCACCGACACCGACCGGTTCGTCGCCACCATGGCGCCGCTGGCCCACAACCCCGACGTCCAGAGCGCCCTGGCCAACCGGATCACCGACGCCGCCACGGAGCAGGTCGACGTCAAGGCCCTGGTGAACGACCTGTCCCAGGCCGCCGCCGAGCAGGGCGTGCCGCCCCGGCTGGCCCAGCTGCTGGGCGGCCTGACCGGCCCGCTGGAGGGGGCACTGACCAACCTCGTGCACTCCGCCGCCGACCGGGTGGTCACCAGCGACGCCTTCGCCACCGTCTGGGAGGAGGCCGTACGGGCCGGGCACGCCACCATGGTCAAGGCCCTCACCGGCAAGGGCGGCGGCGCGGTGGTGCTGAAGAACGACGAGGTCGTGATCGACATCGGGCCGATGGTGGACCGGGTGAAGACCGCCCTGGTCCAGGCCGGGTTCGCGCCCGCCGCCAAGATCCCGGAGGTGCACACCGAGTTCGTGGTGTTCTCCTCGCCCGACCTCGCCAAGATCCGCGGCGGCTTCCGGCTGCTGGAGATCCTCGGCTGGTGGATGCCGGTGATCACGGTCCTGGTCGCGGCCGGCGCGGTGTTCACGGCCTTCAACCGCCGCCGCGCACTGGCCGGCGCCGCCCTCGGCATCGCGGCGGCGATGCTGCTGCTCGGCCTCACCCTGACGGTGTTCCGCTCCTACTTCCTGGACCACCTGCCCACCGACGCCTCGCCCGCCGCGGCCGGCGCCGTCTACGACGCGCTGGTGACCTATCTGCGCACCTCGGTGCGGGTGGTCGGCTTCCTGGCCCTGGTCGTGGCGCTCGGTGCGATCCTCATCGGCCCCTCGCGGGCGGCCGTCACGGTCCGTTCGGTGGCCGGTCACGGGGTGGCGGCGCTGCGCTCGGCGGCCGACTCGGCGGGTTTCCGGGCCGGGCCGGCGGAGCGCTTCGTCCGCCGCTACAAGCGTTGGACGGGCGTGGCGATCCTGGTCGTCGCCGCCGTGCTGTTCGCCTTCTGGGACCACCCGACGGCGATGGTGGTGTTCTGGTTCGCCGTGGTCGTGCTGGCGGCCTTCGCGGTCCGCGAGTTCCTCGCCCCCGCCTACCGGACCGCCGCCCCGGTCGAGCCGCCCCCGGCACCCGGACCGCCGCCCGGACCCCCGACGCCGCCGGCGCCGCCCGCACCGCCGGGACCCCCGACCGTGACGGTCCAGGGTCCCTGACGGGCCGGGGCCGTGACCTGCCCGGGCAGGTCACTCCAGCGCGAGCGCCTTGGCGCGCTGGTACTCCTCCTCCGTGATGGAGCCGTCCCGCCGCAGGTCCGCCAGCCGGGCCAGTTCCTCGGCGGCGCTGGGCCGCTTGGCCTCGGACCCGGCCGCGTCCCGCACGTAGTCCCGGAACTCGGCGTCCGCCTGCTTCACCCGGGCCGCCTCCCGCATCCCCATGCCCTTGCCGCGGGCGATCAGATAGATGAACACGCCCAGGAACGGCAGCACGATCAGCAGCACGCACCAGCCGGCCTTGCCCCAGCCGCCGACCGAGTCGTCCCGGAAGAGGTCCCCGAAGACCCGGAACAGGAGCATGAACCAGAGGATCCACAGGAAGAACCACATGGTCGTGAGGAAGATGTTCATCAGCGGATAGTCGTCCATCGCCTGCCTCCGGAGAACGAGCCGACCGGGCCACCGGGCACCGGGGTCCGACCCCCTGCGGCCCACGGTGACGCCTGCCGCCCGCCCGCGCACCACCCCCGGCGGGTGAGGCGGGACCGGGGCGGGGGTGCCCGGCGGGGCCCGCGTGCCAAGCTCAGCCCGCCCCGGTCACCCCGCCCGCCCTGCCCGCCCCGGTCACCCCGGTCACCCCGCCCGCCCCGTTCGTCCGGCGGGCGCCGGTCTCACTCGGACCAGTCT
>NZ_LGDO01000214.1:0-3216 GCF_001279805.1 Streptomyces sp. XY431 | reverse complement strand
CTCCAGCCCCGGCACCCTCCACCCCTCGCCCCCCCCAGCCCCGGCCCCCTCCCCCCCCGGCGCCGTTCCCCCTTCCTCCCCCAGTGACGACCTCCCCCACCCAAGAATCGGACTGATGCACATGCTCCGCGTGCGCGACGACTTCCTGCGGGCGCACCTGGCCATCGCAGCGCTGTTCTGCTTCCTCGGCTTCCAGTACGCGACCTGGGTCTCCCGCCTGCCCGCCCTGAAGACCCGGTTCGAGCTCAGCGACGGCCGGATCGGCCTGCTGCTGATGGCCTCCGGCATCGGCGCGGCCGCCTCCTTCCCGCTCGTCGCCACGATGATGAAGCGGTACGGCTCGCGCACCCTCGCCACGGTGTCCGCGCTCGCCCTCGGCCTGGTCCTGGCCGGCTTCACCCTCGCCCCGAACTTCCCCGTCCTGCTGCTGGTGGCCGCCCTGGACGGCGTCGCGGTGGGCTTCCTGAACGTCGCGATGAACGCCCAGGGCGCCGCGCTGGAGGTCCGCTTCGGGCGCACCGCGATGTCCAGGCTGCACGCCACCTTCAGCGCCGGTCTGGGCCTGGCCGCCCTGCTCGCCTCCGGCGTGAACATCGTCACCACCACGCTCTCCGCGCACTTCGCGATCGCGGCCGCCGTCCTCGCCCTGCTGCTCCTGCTGGCCCGGACCGGCATGCTGGCGGACGACCCGCAGCCGGCCGCAGCCGACGAGAAGGCCGACCGGAAGACCAGCGGGAGGACCGACAGGGAGACCGCCGAGGCAGCGCCGCCGAAGCGCCGCGGGATCCCGCTCCCCTCCCGGATCACCGTCTGGATGGGAGTCGCGATGGTCTTCGGCACCATCACCGAGGGCGCCATGAACGACTGGTCCGCCCTCTATCTGAAGAACGTCGTGCACGCCTCGCCCCAGCTGGCCCCGTTGGGCATCGCCGTCATCTCGGTGATGATGGTCCTCGCCCGGCTGTTCGCCGACGGCTGGCGCACCCGCTTCGGGGACGGCCTGATCGTCCGGGTCGGCAGCACCGTGGCCGGGCTCGGCCTGGCGCTCGCCCTGCTGGTCGGCGGCGTCGTGCCGGCCCTGATCGGCTTCGCCTGCGTCGGCCTCGGCATCGCCGCCGTCACCCCCTGCGTCTACGTCGCCGCCGCCCGGCAGGGGTCCGACGCCCTGGCGCTGGTCGCCGCCACCGGCACCACCGGACTGCTCGCCGGTCCGGCCGTGATCGGCTTCGTCGCCAATGCCACCGGCCTGGCCTGGGGCATGGGCGTGGTCGCGGCCTCGGCACTGGTCGTCGCGCTCTGCGCCACCCGGATCGCCTGGCCCGCCCTCGACGCGGCCCCGGCCTCCACCGCCACCGCCCCCGCCGCCCTCCACGAGGCCTGACCGACCCAGCCCCGGTCCGGTCCCCGCTCCCCGCTCCCGACGCCGGGGGGCGGGGACCGGACCGCCGCAAAACCCTTCGCCCACCGGCCGCCCCGCGAACTAGGCTCGCCGGATGACCACCCGCACCTTCCGCATCACCGTCCGCGGCGTCTTCGACGGCCTCACCCCCGAGCAGCACGCCGAGCTGCAGTCCAAGGCCGCCGAGCACAACGTCCTCTACGCCGCCTTCACCCCCGAGGGCCACCTCAGCTACGACCTGAACGCCCGTGCGGTCTTCACGTTCCGCTACCAGGACAGCGGCGAGGCCGAGGAGGACATCCTCGACGCCACCGAGCGCGCGGAGCAGTCGGCGCGCGCCTGGCTCGACGAACGCGGCTACGGCCACAAGAACCTCCGCTCCCAGGCCGAGGACCTCTCCCAGGCCCCGCTCGGCAAGCGGCAGCGCCGAGCGGCCGCCAAGGAACTCTGACGGCTGTCGCACCCGCCCACCACAGCTCCGCCCACGACACTCCCGCGCGCACGTCCGAATCGTTCAAGACGGCCACCTCCGGCCCGCCTACGGTCGAGTCATGACCCGCACCCGCACCGCACGCCTCACCGGGGCCCGCCTCGACGCCGCCGCCCGGTTCCTCTGGACCTCCGGCCGCGTCCTCGAACAGCGGCGCTTCGCCCACCTGTTCGGCGGCGAGAGCGGCCCCGGCAGTGACCCCGGCAGTGACCCCAGCAGCGACCCGGCCGGCCTCCTCGCCGCCCTCGACGCCCACCGCACCGCCGACGGCGGCTACGCCTACGGCCTCGAACCGGACGTGCGCGGGCCCGCCGCCCAACCCATCGCCGTCCCGGGCGCGCTGCTCGTCCTGGAGGAGGCCGGCGCACTGGACGAAGCCCGTGCCCGGGCGGTCTGCGACTGGCTGGCGGGCGTCGCCGCGCCCGACGGCGGCGTGCCCGTCGTCCTGCCGAGCCTGCGCCCCTACCCGCACCCGCCGTTCGTGCCGGTGCCGGAGGAGGGCGAGCCGCCGGTCGGCGCACTGCTGTCCACCGGCCAGATCGTCGCCCCGCTGCTCCGCCGGGGCATCGTCCACCCGTGGCTCACCGCCGCCACCGCCTTCTGCCGCACCGCCGTCGAGAACCTCCGCGAGACCCACCCGTACGAGGCGGGCGCCGCGATCCGCTTCCTCGACGCCGCCCCGGACACCGCCTGGGCCCGACGGGAGGCCGCGCGCCTGGGCACGCTGGTCCGCGAGCAGCGGATCGTCCTGCTCGACCCGACCCGGCCCGAGGACGCCCGGGTCTCCCCCGGCTACGCACCGGGCGAGTACCACCTCCCGCACGACTACGCCCGTCGGCCGGACAGCCTGGCCCGCCACTGGTTCACCGCCGCCGAGCTCGCCCGCGGGCTCGACCACCTCGCCGCCGAGCAGCAGCCGGACGGCGGCTGGCCGATCCACTGGGTCCGCTGGTCGGCGAGCACCGAGTCCGAGGCCCGCCCCGGTGTCACCCTCCAGGCGCTGCTCACCCTGCGCGCCTACGACGCCCCCGGGGGCGTCTGACCGGGCTTCCCGGTCCGACCCGCCCGACCCGCCCGACCCGCCCGACCCGCCCGACCTGCCCGACCTGCCCGAGCTGCCCGAGCTGCCCCATCCGGCTCACCAGGCTCACCCGGCTTCGCGGCCGCCCGGCCCAGCAGGACCGTCGGCGACACCCCCGACCACCGGCGCACCTCCCTGGTGAGGTGCGCCTGATCGGCGTACCCGGCCCGCGCCGCCCCCTCCGCCAACCCGGGCACCGCACCGGCGCCACCGCCCGAACCCGCCCAGGCCACCGCCCGCCGGAAC
>NZ_LGDO01000213.1:0-3254 GCF_001279805.1 Streptomyces sp. XY431 | reverse complement strand
CGTCGCTCTCCCGGAGCTTGACTGCGCCGTCGGGCGCAGCCGCAAGGTAGAGGCAGTTGGCGGTGTCGCCACTGAAGGAGGACTTCTGCCAGTTGTACGCGGTCATGGTTCTTCCCGTCTCAAATGCTCTGGGCCACACGGCGGATGAGGTCGCGGGAAGCGCCAGGCTTGAGCGCACTCGCCTCCAAGCGATCCAGCACAGCTCGATACTTGATCAGCTGCGGCTCGGTGTCAATGAACTCGAATCTGTCCCCATCGACCTGGACGCTGTCCAAGCGCGCGGCCCGCCCGGCCGGGGTCACCGCGTGGCGACCCCGGCCGGACGAGGTGCCAGACCCGCGACCAGATCGCCCGCCGTCAGGCGCTCCAGGCTCTCCGGTGCGGCGTCGACGGGGCCCGGGTACAGGCGGTACAGCGTTCCCGACAGCTTCTCCGGCGCGGGGACGTCTCCGTCCACGAGCGCGACGAATGCTCTGCGCCCGGAGAGGAGTTGGGGCAGAGAAGGGACGGACCCCGGGGCCTCGTCACTGAGCGTGCACAGGCGCGACGCGAACCCGCCGGCGCTCTCCCCCGCGCCGCGCCGCCAGCGCCGCAGTCCGCCGTCGAGCCCACGTACCACCACCTCGTCGGTGCACGCGGCCGCGCGGGCGACGGCGAGGTCCCAGAGGGTGGCCCGGTTCTCCGGGGAGAAGTGCGCCAGCACGTCGCGGCTGAGGGCGCCCACCTCGGCCTGGTGCCGGTAGACGCTGTGGAAGCCGCCGTCCGCGCCGGTGTTGAGGTCGGTCCAGGTGTAGCGGCGGGCGGCCAGGTCGACGATCATCGGCACGCACACCTTGGCGTCGCCGACCAGGTCCAGGCGCTGCCGGACGGCCCGGGGGTGGAAGTGCGGGCTCCCCGCCGACGTGGCGCCGCCCAGGTCCATGAACCCGGTGAAGGCGTCGGTCAGTTGCTCGAAGGCGACGTCGTTGTAGCTGAACACGATCATCACCGCGTACCGCGATCCGCCCGCGACCAGCCGCGCGAGATCCAGGTCGACGAACTCCGTCGCCCCGTTCGGTGGCGGCGCGGACACGTAGTCGCCCGAGTGCACGGCCGCCCGGTCGCCGTGCACCAGGTTGGTGTAGTCGCACAGGCCGGTGAAGTTCCACCGCTCGTCGTACAGCGCCACCGAAAGGTCCAGGTCGACCCGCAGCTCCGCCGGCTGCATCCAGTGCAGGAACAGCCGCAGCCGCTCCCCCGCCGGCAGGCGCTGGCGGCTGCCGCGCGGTACGCACACCAGGGTCTTGGCGGCGGCGCGCTCGGCGAACGGTGCGACCAGTTCGCCCAGCCCCTCGTCGAGCAGCGCCACCTCGTAGCGCTCGCCGTCGGCGCCGCTCCGGCGCAGCAGCTCCGCCTCGATCGACTCCACTACCGGGAGCGCGAGTTCGGCGGGCACCACGGTGCCGTGGTCCTCCCGGGCGTGGGCGAGCGAGACCGTGCCGCGCGGGAAGTACAGCCGTCGCTCCCCCGCCGTCCGTGTCCCGCGCAGCGCGCCGTACGCGCCGAGCAGCGGCCCGGGGGCGACCCGGGTCAGCGCGGCGGCGACCGTGTCCAGCGCGGACGGGGAGAGCGGCGTCCCGGGGGCGGTGGTGGCGTGCACCCGCAGGACGTGGTGCAGCCTGCGGACCAGTTCGCCCGGCCGTGCGGCCAGCGCCCGCAGGGCGCCCTCGGTGTCCCCGGCGGCGAGCAGGGCCTCGACCCGCGCGGCGAATCCGGTGAACCCCAGCCGGGTGTGCTCGCCGGTGTTCACCACGCGCAGCGGTCCGGCCGGTGGTTCGGCGTGTTCCCGCCCCACCTCGTGGGTGCGCAGGTCCGTCCCCCGCAGCACCACGAACGCCGTGGTGACGTTGGGGAGGCGCCGCCGGTGCTCGTACGGGTGCAGCAGTTCGCCCGCGCGCAGCCAGGCCGACCGGTGGCGGCGCAGGTCTTCGACCAGTGCCGTCGGGTCCAGCCCCTCCATGATGTCGAGCAGGCCCCGGCGCACCGGCCGGGGCAGGCCCTTCAGCCGCAGCCGGCGGGCGGTCGCGGGCAGCAGGTCGGGCTCGGCGCCGGACCACGCCCAGAGCAGGCGCAGCACGTCGGTCGCGGTGTCGATCCGTTCGGCGAGCACCGGCAGCGCGTCCGCTCCGCTGCGGCGCAGCAGGGCGGCGAGCACGGTGGCCTTGGTCTCCCGGAGCGGGATCTGCGCGGGCAGCCGCTCCGGCAGGTCCGGCGGCGCGTGGGCGAGCAGCGCGGTCAGGTCGTCGCGGTCCTGCGGGGAGAGCGGGGTGCGGCGGGCGAGCAGCCGGTCGAACTCGCCCATCGCGGCGGTGACCTGGTCGGCCGTGACCAGTCGCAGCGGCCGGAGGGCCCGCTCGCCGCCGAACTCCTCGGCGGCCTTCCGGCCGATCCGGTTGTCCTCGGAGAGGTAGGTGCCCGCGCCCAGTGGCGTCCCGCAGGTCGGGCACCGCTCGCCCCGCCCCTCCGCCGTCAGCCCGTCGAGGCAGCCGGCGCAGAGCAGGTGCGCGCACGGCGCGAGCGCGCCGATCCCGGCCTCGGCGCCGCGCCGGCCGCAGTGGGCGCAGGGCTGCCGGGGCTGGTTGAGCAGGAACGCCCGGATCTGCCGGGTGAAGAACAGCTGCGCGTGGTCGGGCACGGCGTCGGGGAAGCGGCGGAACAGCGGCACGTGTTCCCGGTCCGCGCCGAGCAGGTGGTCGATGCGGGCGAGCAACCCGTCCCCGGTCTCGGCGAGTGCGGAGGGGGACAACCTGGCCAGCGCCGAGCGTAGTTCACTGGTGAGCAGGTACCCGCGCCGCACCAGATCGGCGTCCAGTGCCACCAGGCCGCGGGTGCTCCACGGGTCGGCGTCGGGGAGGAGGTCGCCGGGGGCCGCGCAGACGGCGCCGCGCCGGCGGAGGAGGAAGGAACCGAGATCGAGGTCGACATCGCTGTCGAAGGGAGCCGTGATGGCTCGGGGCATGCGGAAGGACCCCCACGAATGTGGAACAGAAAACGTGGAACAGAAGCTGAAGAGGCGGGCGGAGAGGGGGCGCACTACAGGTTTCGGAAGGAAGGAGAAGGAAGCACGCCGCGGAGCCGCCCGCGGGACGAAGGTAGCGGAGTCCCTCCGCGGGGCGCCACCGATTAATTCCGCTCAATTCCGCTTCGGTTCCGCGCCACCGGAACCCACCGACCGGAGGCCGGGGGGGCGGGGGGCGGGGGCGGGGGCGGGGGCG
>NZ_LGDO01000212.1:0-3317 GCF_001279805.1 Streptomyces sp. XY431 | reverse complement strand
GAGAGGTAGATCGCGTACGCGATCGGATAGGCGGTGACCGCGACCATCACGATCACGGCGGGCGCGCAGAGCAGCAGGCCCAGCCTGCGTTCCTGCCGGGCGCCCCCGGACAGCTCGGCCCGGCCCGGACCGCCGGCCGTCGCGGGCGCTGCGGGAGTGGCGGGCGTGGAGGCGGAGGTGCTCACGGGATCAACCCCTTGGAGCCGAGAGCGTCCTCGATCTGCCCCCGCAGGTCGGCGACCGTGCTCTCGGGCTTGATCGCGGCCGGCGGCGAGAGGGTGTGCGAGATGGCGATCGACACGTTCTGGTAGGCCGGTGTCTGCGGGCGGACGCTGGCGGTTTCGAGCGCGGCCAGCACATCGGCGGCGAAGGGGTAGCTCTCGGTCAGTTCGGCGGCCTGGTACAGGCTGCGCAGCGAGGGCGGCAGGCCGCCCTCGAGCGCGTTGGTCAGCTGGTTCTCGCGGTCCCGCAGGCAGAGGGTGGCCTCGAACGCGAGATCGGGGTGCTTGCCGTAGGCGCCGACCGCCAGGTCGATGCCGCCGATCGTCACCGTGGCCGGCCGGTCCGCCGTGACCCCGGGGTAGGGCGCCCATTTGAAGTGCGGGAAGAGCTCGGGCTGGTTGGCCTTCATCGACGGGTAGACGAAGGGGTAGTTCAGTTCGAACGCGGCCGTGCCGGACTCCATGGCGAGCCGGTTCTGGTCCTCCATCTGGTTGGGCAGCGACGGATCGGCCGCAGCCGAGCGGGCGGCGTCCCGCATGATCCCGGCGGCGACGACCGCCGGCGGGCCGAGCGAGGGCGCCAGCGCGTCCGGGGTGAGGATGGTGCCCCCGGCGCTGGTGACCAGTGTGTTGAACCAGACCGTCAGCCCCTCGTACTGGGCTCCCTGGATCTCGACGTAGTGCGGCTTCCCGGCCTTCGCCAGCACTTCGGCCTGGGCCAGCATCTCGGCCCAGCTCCTGGGCGGTGTGGGCACCAGGTCGTCGCGGTACCAGAGCAGTTGGGTGTTGGAGTTGTAGGGGGCGCCGTACAGCTTGTCCTTCCAGGTGGCGGTCTGCACCGCGGCCGCGAGGGTGTCGGCGGTCGCCCGCTCCTTCACCGGCCCGGTCCATTCGCGGATCCAACCGGCCTCCGCGAACTCCGCCGGCCAGGTGACGTCCAGGCCGATGATGTCCACCCCGGCGTCGTGCGCGGCCAGCCGGCGGACCAATTGCTGGCGCTGCCCGTCGGCGGTGCGCGGCAGCTTGTTGTAGTGGATCACGTACCGGCCCCCCGAGGCCTGGCCGCAGCGGTCTGCGGCCTGTTGCAGGGCACCGGAGTCGTCCGGGAAGTTGTACCAGTTCAGAGCCACTGGGCCGCTGCCCCCGCTGCCCCCACAGCCTACGAGGGCGGAGGCGAGTACCGGTAGCGCGGCCGCGGCGGCCAGCCACCGCGAGCGGAAATTTCGGCCCCTGGGCATCGCACTCCTGCTGTCGGTGGCGAGCGGATGGGCTCACGGTACGAAGAATGCCGCCGCCGGGGCGCGCGGCGCTCCGCGGCCGGGCCCCGCGTCAGGCGGGCAGCCCAACCCGGGGGCGCGGCGGCAGAGGTGCAAGGCCTCGCCGTCAGTGACGGACACCAGGGGCAGGCGGACGCCGACCGCCGCAAGGCAGGCGATCGTGCCGCCGCAGCCGAGGACCTCGCCGTCGGGACGGGCCGCCACGAACACTCGCCACCACCGGCCTCGCCCCCGCCGTCCACAACGTCCTCGCCGCCATCCGCACGGCCATCGCCCGCCTCGGCCGACCCCTTTGGAGCACGCCTGGATCTGGGTGACCCCTTCGGGCACCTGGAACTGCCCCGAAGCGGTGAACCCCAGTTCACCGGAAGGCGCCACCCGTCCTTCCCCGACGCGAGGGTCGGCCTACGCGGTCCCGCCCAAGTACACACAGCCCGGGGCACTCGGCGTCAGTCCTCCGGCCGGACCTTCCCCCCGTCTCCTCCCCTGTCCTGCCGCTGCTCCAGGCCAGGGATCCCCGCTACCGGATGTCGGCGCGCCGCACAGCCGCGCGAGGAACGGTTTGCACACTGATCAAACATCCACCCCGAACGAGAGGACTCCTCTGTCATGAAGAGAACCTGCTGGTCCGGAATCGGCGTCGCCGCGCTGGCCCTGACCGCCGTCACTGCTGGAGTCCCGGCCGCGCACGCCGCTACCGCGGACACCTGCGGCGGATCCATCGGCGACTACGTCGGCATCGCCGGCCTCGATGTCCCATTCACCGGGGCCGCGTCCGCCAACGGCAACGACCGCGCACTGACCGTCTCCCCGGTCGCTCTCGGCATCAACACCTTCAAGACCGAGATCGCCACCGGCCCCAGCGACTCCCGTTACGCCATCGGACCCTTCGAGATCAAGGTCGACACGACCGGCAGGGGCCGCATCAAGTTCCTCTCCTACGCCGGACACGCCCGCGGCACCAACGTCGTCTGCGCCACTGGAACCCGCGTCACCAAGATCAGCGGCACCATCACCGTCCAGGACCTGGACAATCCCATCCCCTTCACCGTCAGCCGCGTCTGATCCACTCCAGTGCCGCCCGCCGCTTCCAGTCCAACGGAGGGCGGCACCCTCCAACGCCCCTGCCCCTGCGTCCGAGAGCCCGATGCGAAACCCCTCTGCGGCCCCTTCCCGGTCCACCGTCCGCACCGCACCGCTGCCCGCCCAGACCGCGGTCCGACAGCCGGACACATCACCCGCCCCCAAACCGCTGCCGGCGCACCGCCGCAAACACCGTTGTCCGCACGGCCGCTCTCCCGACACGCTGCTGCACACCGACGTGGCCGGCCACACGCCACTGGAGGTCCTCCGACGACGTGGCTGCCAGAACGTCTTGCGAGCGACCGGACCGCACGGGGACGTCGCCCTCAAGACCACGTGCCTGGACGCCCGCCCCGACACCCTCGCCCGGGCCCACAACGAGGTCCGCGGCCTGCAGCAGGCCGCCGCGCACCCCCGCACCGCCGACCTCGCCGCCCACGGCGTCCACCAGCACCTCCACTACCTCGCCATCACCTGGCAGCGCGGCCTGAGCCTCCACCAACTGCTCGGACACCTCGACCACTCCATGGCCGCCCCGTCCTTGGGCGCCACCGAGTTCTTCGCCCGCTTCGCCCTCGCACTGTGCCACGCCGTGGAGGGCCTTCACCACCACGGCATCGTCCACGCCGACCTCAGCCCCCGCAACATCATCCTCGGCCACGACCACACCCTCACCCTCATCGACCTCGACAGCTGCCTGTCGCCCGGCGACCCCGCCCCCGGCACCCTCCACCGC
>NZ_LGDO01000211.1:0-4269 GCF_001279805.1 Streptomyces sp. XY431 | reverse complement strand
CCCGCTCCAGGAGGGCATGCTCTTCCACCACCTGATGGCGGACCAGGCGTCCGAGACGGATGTCTACATGCGGCCGTCGGTGCTGGGGTTCGACTCGCGGGAGCGGGTGGACGCGTTCCTGGACGCCCTGCGGGAGGTGATCGACCGGCACGACATCTACCGCACGGCGTTCGTGTGGGAGGGCCTGGCCGAGCCGGTGCAGGTGGTGTCGCGCCGGGTGGAGCTGCCGGTCCAGGAGGTCGTGCTGGATCCGCGGGGCGCCGACCCGGAGGAGCAGCTGCTGGCGATCGGCGGATCGTGGATGGATCTGACCCGGGCGCCCCTGATGACGGTCCACGTCGCGGCGGAGCCCGGCGGTGACCGCTGGCTGGCACTGCTGCGAACCCACCACCTGGTGCAGGACCACACCTCACGGGACGTGCTGCTCGGGGAGCTTCGGGCGTTCATGTCCGACCGCGCCGACACGTTGCCGGAGCCGCTGCCGTTCCGCGACTTCGTCGCCCAGGCCCGCCTGGGCGTCCCGCGGGAGGAGCACGAGCGGTACTTCGCCGAGCTGCTCGGCGACGTCACCGAGACGACGGCGCCCTTCGGGTCGCTGGACGTGCACGGTGACGGCACCGCCGCGGTGCAGTGCCGGGTTCCCCTCGATGCCGAGGTGGCCGGCCGGGTGCGCGAGGTGGCGCGGCGGCAGGGTGTGAGCCCGGCGACGGTGTTCCACCTGGCGTGGGCGCGGGTGCTGGCCGCGGTGAGCGGTCGTGAGGACGTGGTGTTCGGAACGGTGCTGTTCGGCCGGATGAACGCGGGCGCCGGTTCGGACCGGGTGCCGGGGCCAGTTGGCCGAGCTGCTGGTGCACGAGCACGCGCCGCTGTCGCTGGCGCAGCAGGCGAGCGGGATGACGGGCGGCAGCCCGCTGTTCACCTCGATCTTCAACTACCGGCACAGCGAGGCCGCTGCACAGGGCAGTGGCCCCGGCCTCGCGGGCGTCAGGCTGATGCGCGCGAGCGACCCCACCAACTACCCCGTGAGCGTGGCCGTCGACGACCTCGGGAGCGGCTTCGGCCTGACCGCCGAAGCGGTGGCACCGGCCGATGCGGAGCGGATCTGCGCGCTGTTGCAGGCCGCCGTCACGAACCTCACGGCCGTCCTGGAGGAGGCTCCGCAGACGCGGTTGTCCGCGGTGGGGGTGCTGGGTGAGGTCGAGCGTCGCTCGGTGGTGGAGGAGTGGAACGACACGGCCTTCGAGGTGGCGTCGTCGACGTTGCCCGGGTTGTTCGAGGAGCGGGTGGCACTGGCTCCGGCCGCGGTGGCGGTGGTGGCCGACGGTGTCGAGGTGTCGTACGCGGAGCTGGATGCGCGGGCGAACCGGCTGGCACGTCATCTGATCGGTGTGGGGGTGGGGCCGGAGTCGGTGGTCGCGGTGTGCCTGGAGCGCGGCGTGGACCTGATGGTCTCGTTGCTCGCGGTGGCGAAGGCCGGCGGCGCGTACATGCCGGTGGATCCGGAGTATCCGGCGGAGCGGATCGCGTACATGGTGCGGGACGCCGCTTCGGTGCTGGCTGTTGCGAGCCGGGCTACGGCCGGGGTGCTGGCGGGGTCGGTGCCGGTGGTGGTCCTGGACGATGCCGCGACGGTTGCGGAGCTGGCCGGGCTGTCGGGTGAGGGGGTGACGGATGCCGAGCGCCGGTTGCCGTTGCTTGCGGCGCATCCGGCGTATGTGATCTACACGTCGGGATCGACGGGGCGCCCCAAGGGTGTGCTGGTGTCGCACGCGGGTGTGGCGCACCAGGTGGCGGGTCATGTGCGGTGGTTGGGGGTCGGTGCCGGCTCCAGGGTGGGGCAGTTCGCCTCGGCGGGTTTCGACACCTTCGGGTGGGAGTGGTTCATGGCGCTGCTGTCGGGTGCCGCCTTGGTGGTCATTCCGCAGGACCGGCGGCTGGGCGAGGCGTTGCCGGTGTTCCTGGCGGAGCAGGGGGTGACCCATGTGACGTTGCCGCCGGCGGTGCTGGCGACGCTGGACGCGGGTTCGGTGGACCGTGACGTGGTGGTGGTGACGGCGGGTGAGGCGTGCCCGTCGGAGGTGATGGCGCGCTGGGCCGAGGGTCGCAGGATGTTCAACTCCTACGGCCCGACGGAGACGACGGTGGATGCCACGTTGTGGCGGTGCGATCCGACGTCGCCGGTGGTGGCGATCGGCACGCCGGTGGTCAACACCCGGGTGTACGTGCTGGACGAGTATCTGCAGCCTGTACCGGTCGGTGTGGCGGGCGAGTTGTACGTTGCGGGCGCGGGGCTGGCACGCGGCTACCTGGGCCGTGCGGGGCTGACCGGGGAGCGGTTCGTGGCGAACCCGTTCGGCGCGCCGGGCGAGCGGTTCTACCGCACGGGTGACCGGGCGCGGTGGACGGTCGAGGGGCAGTTGGTGTTCGCGGGGCGAACCGATGATCAGGTGAAGATCCGTGGTTTCCGGATCGAGCCGGGTGAGGTCGAGTCGGTGGTGGTCGGGCACCCGCAGGTCGCGCAGGCGGCGGTGGTGGTGCGTGAGGACGTGCCGGGTGACAAGCGTCTGGTGGCCTACGTGGTGCCGGCCGTTGACGGTACGGGCGAGGAACTGGCCGCCGTGGTGGCTGCTTTCGCGGCCGAGTGGTTGCCGCAGTACATGGTTCCGTCGGCGGTGGTGGTGCTGGAGGAGCTGCCGCTGACGGTGAACGGCAAGGTGGACCGCAAGGCCCTGCCCGCCCCGGACTGCACGGGCCCGGCCGGCACCGGCCGGGCACCCGCGACGCTGCGGGAGGAGCTGCTGTGCCAGGCGTTCGCGCAGGTGCTCGGACTTGACCGTGTCGGGGTCGATGACGAATTCCTCGCGCTGGGTGGTCATTCGCTGTTGGCGATGCGGCTGGTGAGCCGGGTGCGCGCGGTGCTGGGTGTGGAGTTGCCGTTGCGGGTGCTGTTCGAGCGTCCGACGCCGGCCGCGATCGCGGCGTGGATGGGTGAGGCCGGCGAGGGCCGTGCGGCACTGGTGCCGGTGGTGCGTCCGGAGCGGGTGCCGCTGTCGTTCGCGCAGCGTCGACTGTGGTTCCTGGGGCAGTTGGAGGGTCCGAGCGCGACCTACAACATTCCGATGGCGCTGCGGCTGACCGGCGAGTTGGACCGGGAGGCCCTGGCGGAGGCGCTGCGGGATGTGGTGGGTCGGCACGAGGTGCTGCGCACGGTGTTCCCGGTGGCGGATGGCGGGCCGTTCCAGCAGGTGCTGTCGCTGGAGGAGTGCGGCTTCGAGGTGCCGGTCGTGGTGGTCGAGCCGGGCGGACTGGATGCGGCGGTGGCTGGAGCCTCTGGCCACCTGTTCGATCTGGCCGTGCAGATTCCGCTGCGGGCGACGGTGTTCGCGGTGGCTCCGCAGGAGCATGTGCTGGTGGTGCTGGTGCACCACATCGCCAGTGACGGCTGGTCGACCGGTGCGCTGGCGCGGGACATCTCCACGGCGTACACCGCTCGGCTGGAGGGCCGGATGCCCGACTGGGCCGCGCTGCCGGTGCAGTACGCGGACTATGCCCTGTGGCAGCGGGAGTTGCTCGGGAGCGAGGACGATCCGGGCAGTGTGCTGTCTGGGCAGGTGGCGTACTGGCGCGAGGCGTTGGCGGGGGTGCCGGAGGAGTTGGCGCTGCCGGTGGACCGCCAGCGCCCGGCGACGGCTTCGCACCGAGGTGAGAGTGTGGAGCTGGCCGTCTCCGCGCAGACGCACCAGCGACTGGCGGCGCTGGCCCGGGAGCGGGGGGCGACCCCGTTCATGGTGCTGCAGGCGGCGTTGGCGGTGACGTTGAACCGCCTGGGGGCGGGGGTGGACATCCCGATCGGTTCCGCGATCGCCGGGCGCACCGATGAGGCGCTCAACAACCTGGTCGGGTTCTTCGTCAACACCCTGGTGATCCGGACCGACCTGTCCGGTGACCCGACCTTCGACGAGGTGCTGGAGCGGGTGCGTGAGACCAGCCTGCGCGCGTTCGAGAACCAGGACGTCCCGTTCGAGAAGCTGGTGGAGGAGCTGGCGCCGACCCGGTCGCTGGCCCGTCATCCGCTGTTCCAGGTCATGCTCACGGTGCAGAACACGGCTTCGGCGGCGTTGGAGCTGCCTGGGGTGCGGCCCGGGGCGCTTGCCGCAGGTGCGCCGGCGGCGAAGTTCGACCTGGAGGTGAGTCTTGGTGAGGTTTTTGACGAGCGGGGGAGGCCGGCGGGTGTTCGGGGGAGGTTGGTCGCGGCTGCGGATCTGTTCG
>NZ_LGDO01000210.1:0-1312 GCF_001279805.1 Streptomyces sp. XY431 | reverse complement strand
CGGCGGTCGAGGTCGAGCCGTGGACGTTGCCGGGGTTGTTCGCGGAGCAGGTGGCGCGGACGCCGGATGCGGTGGCGGTGGTGTCGGAGGGTGTCGAGCTGTCGTACGGGGAGTTGGACGCGCGGGCCAATGCGGTGGCGCGGCGGTTGGTGGGTCTGGGTGTGGGTGCGGAGTGCGGTGTCGCGGTGCTGATGGAGCGGTCGGCGGAGTTGGTGGTGGCGCTGCTGGCGGTGGTGAAGGCGGGTGGTTACTACGTGCCGCTGGACGTCCGGTATCCGTTGGCGCACCGCAGGTCGATCGTGGGGGAGACGGGTGCCTCGGTCGTGCTCACCGATGCGGGGTTGCGGGGTGAGGCGGCCGAGCTGGGTCTGACGGTGCTGGAGGTTTCCGGTGCGGGTGTCGGGGAGCCGTTGGAGGTCTCGTGCGAGGTGGAGGGGTTGGCCTATGTGATGTACACCTCCGGCTCGACGGGTCGGGCGAAGGGTGTGGCGGTGACGCATGCCGACGTGGTGGCGTTGGCGCTGGACCGGCGGTTCGCGGGTGCGGGGTTCGAGCGGGTGCTGATGCACTCGCCGCACTCCTTCGACGCGTCGACGATGGAGCTGTGGGTTCCGCTGTTGACGGGGCGCCGGGTGGTGGTGATGCCCGAGGGGGATGTGACGGCGCTCTCGCTCGCGGGGGCGGTGTCCTCGTTCGGGGTCACGGCGCTGTGGTTGACGGCGGGGCTCTTCGCCCTGGTGGTGGAGGAGGATCCGGGGTGCCTGGCCGGGGTGCGTGAGGTGTGGGCCGGTGGCGACGTCCTGTCGCCGGTGGCTGTGGCGCGGGTGCGGGCGGCCTGCCCGGACATCGTGGTGGTGAACGGGTACGGGCCGACCGAGGCCACGACCTTCGTCGCCACGCACACCGCGGTGGACGGCGCGAGTGTGCTCCCGGTCGGGCGTCCGTTGGACAATGTGCGCGCCTATGTGCTGGACGCCGCGCTGCGTCCGGTGCCGGTGGGTGTGGCGGGCGAGTTGTACGTGGCGGGTGCGGGGCTGGCGCGTGGGTATGTGGCGCGCCCGGGGCTGACGGCGGAGCGGTTCGTTGCCGATCCGTTCGGGGTGCCGGGTGGCCGGCTGTATCGCACGGGTGACCTGGCGAAGTGGTCGGGCGACGGTGAGTTGGTGTTCGCGGGTCGCGCGGACGAGCAGGTGAAGCTGCGCGGTTTCCGGATCGAGCCGGGTGAGGTGCAGGCCGTCCTGGCCGCGCACCCGGGCCTGGAACAGGTCGTGGTCACGGTCCGCGAGGACGTCCCGGGCGACAAGCGCCTGGT
>NZ_LGDO01000209.1:0-3493 GCF_001279805.1 Streptomyces sp. XY431 | reverse complement strand
CTCTCCCCTTCTCCCCGAGGAGCCCCCGATGCCAGCCGCAGCCCGTACCGGTGACCCCACCGACCACGGTGGCCGGATCGCGACCCCGCCCCCCGGCACCGCCGCGCGGGTGGCGACGGTGCTGATCGGCGGGCGGCCCGCCGCCGTGGTGGGCAGCCTGCACGTCTGCCCGGTACCGCCGCACGCGGCCCTGGGGCCGGGGAACGTGCTGGTGCCGAACCCGGCCGCCGTCACCGGAGGTGCGGTGCTGATCGGCGGCCTGCCCGCCGCGCGGGCCCGCGACCGGGCGGCGTGCGGCGCGACCGTCCTGACCGGTGCGCCGGACGTGCTGATCGGAGGTCTGTGATGGGTGATCGGTTCATCGGGCGCGGCTGGGCGTTCCCGCTGCGGGTCGGGCCGACCGGCGGGATCGCCATGGTCGAGCGGGAGCGGGAACTGGAGGAGGCCATCCGCCTCGTGCTGGGCACCGCGCCCGGCGAGCGACCGATGCGGCCCGACTTCGGCTGCGGCATCCACGAGTACGTCTTCGCCCCCGGCGACGGCGTCACCGCCGGGCGGATCGCCCAGCAGGTGCGCGAGGCGCTGGAGCGCTGGGAGCCGAGGATCGCGGTGGACGAGGTCGTCGTGGCCTTCGACGCGGTGGAGACGGCCACTCTCTACATCGACGTGCGCTACACGGTGCGAACCACCAACGACCGGCGCAACCTGGTCTTCCCCTTCTACACGATCCCCTCCGAGGAGGGGACCGAGGAAACGGTCGCGGACTGATGGCCCTGCCCTCCCCCAACCTGGACGACCGACGGTTCCAGCAGCTCGTCGACGAGGCGAAGCGGTACGTGCAGCAGCGCGCCCCGGAGTGGACCGACCACAACGTCTCCGACCCGGGCGTCACCCTGATCGAGACCTTCGCCTATCTCGTGGACCAGCTGCTGTACCGGCTGAACCGGGTCCCGGACAAGAACTACCTGGCCTTCCTGGACCTGTTGGGCATCCGGCTGTACCCGCCGTCGGCGGCCGTCGCCGAGGTCGACTTCTGGCTGTCGGCCCCCCAACCGGAGACGGTGACGCTGCCCGCGGGCACCGAGGTGACGACCGCGGCCGGCGAGACCGGGGCGGCCGTGGTCTTCGCCACCACCGACGACCTGCGCATCGTGCCGAGCGAGCTGACCCGGCTGGTCACCGCGCCCCGCACCGGTGAGCAGACCGACCGGACGGGTGCGCTGGCCGAGGGCCGGGACGTCCCGTGCTTCCAGGCCGCGCCCGAGCCCGGCGACGCGCTGCTGTTCGGCCTGCCGACGGCGGTGCCGCGCTGCGTGGTCGCGGTCCGCCTGGACAGCCGCGTCGAGGGCGTCGGCGTCGACCCGCGCCAGCCCCCGCTGGTGTGGGAGGCGTGGGACGGCGGCCGGTGGCAGCGCTGCGAGACCGGCTCCGACACCACCGGCGGGCTGAACCGGCCCGGTGAGGTCATCGTGTACGTGCCGGCCGGACATACCGCGTCGCTGGTCAGCGGGACCAGGGCGGGCTGGCTGCGCTGCCGGGTCACCGAGGCGGAGCCGGGGCAGCCGTTCTACTCCGAGTCGCCGACGGTGCGCGAGGCCGCCGTCTTCACGGTCGGCGGCACGACGGCCGTGGAGCACGCCGAGCGGGTGACCGACGTACCGCTCGGCGTGTCGGAGGGGGTGGCGGGGCAGTCCTTCCGGCTCGGCCGCCCGCCCGTGCTGCTCGACGGGGAACCCCCGGTGGTGGAGGTGTCCTCGCCGGACGGCTGGCAGCGCTGGGAGGTGGTGGAGCACTTCGGGCGCTCGGGCCCGGCCGACCGGCACGTCCGGGTGGACGCCACCACCGGCGAGTTCGCGTTCCCGCCGGTGCTGCGCGAGGCCGACGGCACCCTGCGTCCGTGCGGGGCCGTACCGGCCAAGGGCGCCCGGATCCGCGTGGCCCGGTACCGCACCGGCGGCGGCCCGGCGGGCAACGTCTCCCGCGGCGCGGTCTCCGTCCTGCGCAGCTCCGTCCCGTACATCGCCCGGGTCGTCAACCGGGAGGCGGCGCGCGGCGGTGTCGCCGGGGAGACCGTCGACAACGCCAAGCTGCGGGCACCGGAGACGCTGCGCATGCAGGAGCGCGCGGTGACCGCCGAGGACTACGAGGTCATCGCCCGGCAGGCGGCACCCTCGGTGCGCCGGGTCCGCTGCCTGCCCGACCTGGACGCGGGCGCGGGCGCGGTACGGGTCCTGGTGGTGCCGGACGCGGTGGCCGACGAGGGCGGCCGGCTGCGCTTCGAACAGCTGATCCCGTCCGACCAGGTGCTCGCCAGGATCACCGCGGCCCTCGACGAGCGGCGCCTGATCGGCACCCGGCTCCTCGTCGAGCCGCCGTTCTACCAGGGCGTCACCGTCGTCGCCCGGCTCTCGGCACCGGCCGCGGACGCCGACCGGGTGCGCGACGCGGCGCTCGACGCGCTCTACCGGCACCTCGACCCCCTGCGCGGCGGACCCGGCGGAACGGGTCGGCCGTTCGGGCGGCCCGTTCAGTACGGGGAGGTGTTCGGCGTGCTGCAACGCGCCGTCGGGGAGGTGGTGGTGGAGGAGATCCGGCTGTTCGCCGCCGACCCGGTGACGGGCCGGCGCGGCGCCCCGGTGGACCGGATCGACGTCGGCGCGGGCGCGCTGGTCTTCTCCTACCAGCACCAGGTGGTCGTGACCGCGCGGGAGCCGGAGGTGCGCGGATGAGCCGGGCCGCCGTCCCTGACCTGCCCAGTCGGCATCCGATCGGCGAGCAGCTGCCCGCGCTGTACGCCGACGACGACTTCGCGCAACGGTTCACGGCGGGGCTGGACACCGTCCTGGCCCCGGTGTTCACCACCCTCGACAACCTGCCCTCGTACTTCGATCCGCGACTGGCGCCGGCCGACTTCCTGGCCTGGCTGGCCACCTGGGTGGGCGGCACCGACGACCCGCGCTGGCCGCTGGCTCTGCGCCGCGAGGCGGTCGCCCGCGCGGTGGAACTGCACCGCTGGAGCGGCACCCGGCGCGGCCTGGTCGAGGCCCTGCGCCTGGTGCTGGGCGTGTCCGCCGAGATCGCCGGGGACGGCGGGGCCGCCTGGTCGAGCACGGCCGGTGGCACGCTGCCGCCCGCCCCGGCCGACGAGGTGGTCGTCCGGGTGTGGCCTCGGCAGGGCGGAGCGGTGGACGCGGCGCACGAGGTGGACGCTGCGCAAGAGGTCGACGCGGACCGGGTCCGCGCGCTGGTCCGGCGCCTGTGCCCGGTTCACACGGTCTGCCGGGTGGAGGTCCTACCGGGACCGCCCACGAGTGAAGAGGGGTGACAGTGATGCGCGAGTGTCCCGCGTGCGGGGCGTCCAACGGCCCGACGGACAGCTTCTGCGGCAACTGCGGCTCGTACCTGGACTGGTCGGACACCCCGGCGGCCCCTGCTGCCCCTGGTGCCGACCCCGCACCTCCCTCCGAACCTTCCCCACCCGACCCCTCACCTC
>NZ_LGDO01000208.1:0-3549 GCF_001279805.1 Streptomyces sp. XY431 | reverse complement strand
GTGCTTCTTTGTCCTTTGCCATCATGCTGTGGTGGCTCACGACATAGTGTTCTTCCTCGCGCCCGACGATGAGGCTGTCGCGGCGATGCGCGGGCGGCGTCCCGGGCCAGGATTCGAGTCCGTGACCTGCCGCTTCGTCGAACCTGACGGTGCCATTGCCGAGTGGGACACGTACTTCGAGGAGCCCTCGGCCGGGGTCCCGACACCCGAGCAGCTCCACGGGCGGTGGCCGCAGTGGGTCACCGCCCCGTTGAACGACGGCATCGAGGTGTTCGCGCTGCCACAGCGGTTGACCCGGGCGCTGGCCGACGCCGGCCCCACGGAACTGGAGGAGCTCGCCGACCGCTGGACCACCAGGATCAGGTCCCACGACGGCGACGAGACGACCGACGACGATCTGCCGGCAGTCCTGCAAGGAGTCGCCCGGCTCGCAGCGCTCGCGGTGAGCACAGACGCTCACCTGTACAGCTGGAGCTTCTGACCGTCCAATCCGCGACCACCGAACTACCGGCTGCTCCTGATCACGAGTACGGCCGGCTTCCCGATCCTCGAGGAGGACCAGCGCGCGGGCCCGTCGGCTGACTGCTCAACGGCTCACCCCAGCCTGCGCGGAGCAGACCCTGCCGGGCTGGATCGGCAACGTGCTCAAGGCATCATCCCCGCGAACGCGGGAAGCAGCACCTGGTCGACGTCGGCGCTGCCCGGGAGCAGGGATCACCCCTGCGGACGTGGGGAGGACGACCTGGCGAAGGGGATGAGGGTCTTCCAGTCCTTCGGCTGACCCCCGCGGACGCGGGGAGGACTTCACCCGGGCGAGGACGTCGGCCGCGGTGGCCGGCTGACCCCCGCGCCTGCGGGGAGGACGCCCGCTGCGCATCTCAGGTGTTCCCTGTGACCGGCTGACCCCCGCGCCTGCGGGGAGGACCCGGCGGTGCGCGAGCTGCTGCTCGCGGTCGGCGGCTGACCCCCGCGCCTGCGGGGAGGACACCCCTGCGAGGGGTGCGGTTGCCGTATCCACGGCTGCGCCTGCGGGGAGGCCCCCCGGGGATGCTCAAAGTGTTGAGGGGGACCATACCGACGAGCGGGACCTGCCCGGGCGCAGACGGCCGAACTGGCAACGGCTACGGCTACGGCCGAGCAGCGGACACCGCGTCCGTGTACTGCTCGGTCGTCAGGTCCGCATCGTTGATGCCGAGCGAGGCGAGAACCGAGCGCACACTGGCCAGCGCCTCGGAGAGGTCGTCGGTGCTGGCAGCAGTCTCCAGCTCGACGAACGTTCCGTCGATCTCAGGGACACGGACCAGGGTTGCGAGGAACGTCCGACCGTTCTCCGTGAAGTCGTAGTTGCGGCACCGCTTCTCGAACTGAATGCGCGGAACGAATCCGAGCGCACGGACGATCTCGTGTGCAGCCTCGGCATCTTCGACCCTGGTCTCGGCCTCCGGCTTGGACCCGGAGGCCACATCGACACGAGCGCCCTTGTAGGTCAGGACGGTTCGGGTGTCGTCCGGCCCGTGTACGGTGCGGATCCGTAGTTCCCGGTCCTCACCCATCAACGAGCCGTCCGGGGCGTCGTAGTAGGTATTGCGGTACACCTCGGCGCGACCGACCCCATACCGCTCCTCAAGGGCCTTGAGGAGGTGCTCCGGATCCCGGACTACCGCTTTCAGCTCCGCCTCGATCGCCATCGCTCGTCCCTTCGTCAGATGATCCGTTCGGCCTCCGTCGCCATGGCGTCGAGCTGCCGACGCCACCCGGCGAAAAAGGGACCGTATGGGGTGGCGAGCACTTTATAGGTCGCCGACTCGTGTCCCTCCCAACCGCTGTGGAACGAGCTGACATAGAGGGTGGCATCGAGGCGAATCGTGCGCCAGACCGGCAAGGTTCGGTAGCGGTAGACCTCGACATGTCCCACCTCGGCCAGCTCACGCAGCCGAGCCTCGGCAAGCAGGATCCCGCTGGAGAGCGATTCCGCAGACTCGCCGATCTCCCTCGCGCGGTCCGCAACGGCCGGCGCTTCGGGATGCAGAAGAAGCACCCTCAATCGCGGCCTGGCGTCGGCGCCGCGTTCGAGGTGAGGACGGAGCAACGAGTCACGGAGGCCGAGGAGCCCCAGACCCCGAACCGCGAGCAGGTCGATCTCGCCAGCGGACCGGGCAGTGCGCTGGATCTCGGCTGCTGCGGATGCCTGGTCGGAGTAGACACGGACGATCTCCGGGAAGGCTGCGAGGTCGAACGCGGCGCCGGGCGCCCGGCTTTCTCGCTGCGGGGCCAGGCCGAGCAGTCGTCGTGCATCCGCTGGCATGTTCAGGCCGTCCGCGATGCGCTCGAACACATCGAGTCGGACGACCTCCCGGCGCCGGTTCATGATCTCGTTGACTCGACTCTGGGTCATGCCGACCTGAGCGGCAATCCGCGCTTGGCTGGCACCGCTGTGGTGCTGGACCCACCGGAACACGCCAGCGATATCCCGGTCCCGAAGCAGCCCGCGGACCTCGGAGTTCTGCCAGGCCCGGGTCAGGTAGTCGGATCGGTTCGAGCGCAGTCGCCACAGCAGCAGTCCTGTCTCTGTGTCATCTCACAGTGAGATTACCGTCCGGGTATCGAGGTGTGCGCTGCGTTACCCGAATCTCGTCAGGGAGCGGTGCAGCTCGGATGCCGCTGCGGTCGCCAAGGCACCAAGGAGGACACATGGCCTTGACCAGCGATGAGGACTGGACCGTGAGCGTCGGGGACCTCCTGTCCCCGACGGCTCTGCCACCGGTGGCGGCGCTGACCGAGGTCTGGCAGACCGTCCGGGGCCTCAACCTCGGAGACCAGCAGCACGCCGCCCTGAAGCTGCTTTTCGGCACCGGGGCAACCGAGATGGTCGAGGCGGCGCTCGATGGCGGGACGCTTGACTTCCCGGTCCAGCTTCCGGAGACGCGGATGACGATCCGGGTCCGCCGCGGCGACGGCAGGACCGCCAGACAGAGGCACGCCGCGCGGTACCGGGTGGTGCAGGAGCCGCCGCGGGGACGGAATCCGGGCCTGTGGGTGGTGATGGACAGCAAGACGGGCGGGCCGGTCCGCGAGAAGGAGGTCGTCCTGCGGTGGGGTATCGAGGCGAGCGCCCAGTCCTGGATCAGCCGAGAGGTGGCCCGCGGCGACTACCAGGGGAAGGCCGGCCATGCCCAGGCGTCCTGAAAGCCTCGCCGACAACGAACCGATGCCCGCGCCGGACACGGCCCGCGTCGAGGTAGGCCGGTGCGTCAACTGTCGCTCCTGGTCGTGGGGCTACTTCATCGTGGACCTCACTTCGTGCACTGCGCTCGTCCTGCACTGCGAAGACGAAGACGGGACGGACAGGGCGACTCCGCCCGGTCGCGACTCGCCGCAGCTGACGGCCGCCGCAGCTGTCTCGGTCGCGGCCGTCGTCGTGGTGTGCGTGCTGCTGCTGACCATCTGGCGCTACTGACTTCGGCTTGTCAGGGTGAGGTTGGAGTGTCGAGGGTCAGGCCGGTGCCGGCTATGAAGCCGTCGAGGGTATCGGGCCGGTACTGCAGGCGT
>NZ_LGDO01000207.1:0-65170 GCF_001279805.1 Streptomyces sp. XY431 | reverse complement strand
CAGCAGGCGGCGGGCGCCGCGCTGGTCGGGGGCGGCTTTGCGGCGCAGGCGGTAGGCGGGGCGGGCATCGACGCGGTGGCGCCAGGTGGCGCGGTCGATCTTCTTGTTGAGGAGGTCGGCGGTGGCGGTGATCAGCGGGGCGGGGATGTTCGGGCAGTACCAGGTGCCGTCGACGAGCAGGGCGCCGGCGTGGCTGCCCTGGATGCCGAGCTGGTCGCGGCGGTAGTCCCAGATCGGCCGGTAGCCGAGGTCGAGCAGAGGGAGGTGGAAGCTGTCGGGCTGGGCGCTGCTGTAGGCGCGATCGGCGGCGAGCCAGCCCGGCTTGTATCCGCGCCGGCTGAGGTCCTTCAGGGCGGTGAGGGCGTTGCCGGCGGGGTCGTGTCCGGGCTTGTGGACGGTGAACGCCAGTGCCAGGGCCGGGAGCCGCAGGTGCGGGGGCAGGTCGCGGCTGGGGGTGGTGTCGCCGGAGACGACGAGGGTGGCCTCGTAGCCGAACAGTGCCGGGCGGGCCTTCGCGCGCCTGCGGCCAGCCGTTGTGTCGCCGGGGTCGCGGTGGTCGCCGTCGCGTACGTACCCCGCCTCCAGCGCCAAGCCATCGACGTCCTCAGCAACGTTCTTCGCCACGCCGCAGATGCCACGGCCGAGCCCGACGACGGCGACGAACCGCCACTTTGTGCAGCACCCGTCCGCTGACGTTGCCGTCAAGCGTTGCCGTCAAGACGGCCAGAGGCCCCGCCGGAGTGAACTCCGGCGGGGCCTCTGAAATGCACAGCGGAATCCACCGTGAGTAATCCAAGAACCTCAAGAGCCCTGGTGTTCTAGCAACGAATTCATCCGCCGGGAGAGATCCAGGGCGGCTGATTTCAATTGAGATCCACTCAGCTCGCCAGGGCCAGGATCCCCCTCGCCCCCGTAGTAGTCGGCAGCCATGTAGAAGAGTTCGGTCGCCATTTGGTAATGAGCTTCCGAAGGGAACGGCTCGGCATAGTGCTTGTACAGCGGGAGACACACCTGAACAAACTCTTGCGGAGACAACCTTCCCTCCGCAACCGCGCTCGCCAACACCGCGAACGGCTCCAACCTGGCATTCACAGCTTCCCCTGTGTCGTTAGGTACAAGAACTGATCTGTCCCCGGGGCCGATTTCCAGCCGCCCAAGTACTTGCCCGTCGCGGGGTTGACTGACACGTGCAGCCCGGTATTGAGGTCCACGTAGTGCAAGGCAGGATCCCCTCGGAACGTCCCTCGGATCTGAACATTTCCAGGATTCTTCACGAAATAACGAACCGCCTCCACGAACGCTTCCTTACTCGCCGTACTCTCCGAGGCCGTGATCCCGAAATCATCAGCATGCTTGAAATAGTGAGGCACCCTATTCGAATCCATCCAAATCGACCCGCAGCCAGGTCCGCTGTTATGAACCAGGACTGGCGTCGACCCCGCGAGGACATAGTACGTGTGGAGGTCCTGGACGGTCAGGTTGTAGGCCGCGTCGAGTCCCGTGCGGTGTCTTGCCTCGGTGACGTCCGCAGTTTGTCCGTTCGGGGTGCGCAGGCTGTCGCCGCTGTTGAGGCTGTCGGCGTTGGCCCACCTCGAGTCGTTCTCGACCCAGAAGGGGTGGTGGTCGGTGGCGGTGAGTGTCCCGGTGGTGCCGTCCTTCGCTGTGATGGTGAGGTCGGAGAATTCCCGGTCGTCAGGGGTGTAGATAGTGGCGTCGACGCGGCGTCCGCCGGTTTCCCCTGTTTCGGGGTCGGTTGCCCAGACCTGGTTGCCGACGCGGATCTGCTCGATCGGGAGGGCGGTTTTGTCGGCCATGAGGACGCGTATGCCGGCGGGGAAACTGTTCGGCTTCAAGCAGTCTCCCGCAATTCGCCTGAACCGTGCCGCTGCGGCGGCTTCCTCGGCGTTCTTGGCCTTTCTCGCGAGTTGGGCGAGCTTGGCTGCCTTTCCGGCGGGGAAGAAGCTGACGGCGAGTTCCGCGCAGGCTATGGCACTCTTGTTCCTGATGCATTCCTCGGCGCTGTCGAAGCCGAGGACCATCTTGAAGACCTTCTTGAAGAGTTCGGCCTTGTCATGGACGCCATTGAAGAATTCTGTGACGTCGTCGAGCATGTCCAGGAGGCCGTTCGTTATCGGCCCGGTTGGTATGTTGAGGAAGCACCTGAGGGACGAGAGCCGGTGGCTGCAGGGCTTCTTGTTTGCGCTGCTGTAGTCCTGCTCGGCCTGGGTTGCCTCGCTCTGGATCAGTGCTTCGAGTTCCTTCTTGAGCTCCTCCTCGATCTGTGTGGCCTCGGCCTGGGTGTTCTCCTCTTCGGTGGCGAGTTCGGCCTGGCGTTCCTGGTTCGCCTTTGTTACGGCGATGTCCCAGGCCTGGTCGGCGGCCTGCTGTGCGGCGTCGGCGTCCTGGCCTGCCGCTTGCGAGGAGGCGTAGGCGTTGTCCGCGGCGGTGCGGGCGGTGGTGGCGGACCAGCGTGCTTGGGCGGCGGAGGCGCTGGCGCGGTTGGCGGAGGCGGTGGCCTTGCCGGCGTCGCGTGCGGCGGCGTTGGCGGCGTTGCGGGCGGTGGTGGCGGACTGGCCGGCGCGGGTGGCGGAGGTTTCGGCGTTCCGGGCGGCGGTGCTGGCGTCGGCTGCGTATCGTGCGGCCTGATCGGCGTGAGAGCGAGCTTGGGTGCCGGCGGTCTGGGCCTCGGTGGCGGCGTTGTTGGCGATGGCGGCGGCTTCGGTGGCTTCCCAGGCGTCCTGCTGGGCCTGGGCCGCGGTCTGGGCGGCCTTGGCGATCAGGTGCCGCATCTGGTCGGCGTGGGTGGCGGCGAGCAGGTCCTTGCGGTCGGCCATGTAGCGGTCGGTCTGCAAGAAAGACGTGACGAGGCCTGGGGGGCCGGCGAGGGCGAGTTTGGCCGCGGCCTGGACCTCGGGGCCGCCAGCGGCCAGGAGCTGGGTGGCCTGGACGCGTTCGTCGATCCGGCGGGCGGTGTACTGGCCCGTCATCAGGAAGGCGGCGACGGCGTGGGGTGAGCCGTCCCGCAGGGCGGCTTCGCCGGCTTCCTTGACGCTGGCGCCGCCGGTGGCGATCAGCTGGTAGGCGCGGATGCGGTTGTCGGTGATCGCGGCGTCGTGCTGGCCGGTGGTGAAGAAGGCCTCGATCTGCTGGGGGGTGCCTTGGAGTGCGGTGGTTGCGGCGGTGCGCACGGCCTGGTCGGGGCTGTCCTGGGCGATTTCGACCACGTTCTGGCGCATGTCGTCCAGTTCGGCCTTGTGCCGTCCGGTGCGTGCCCAGTCGACGACCGCCTCGTCGGTGCCGGACAGGGCGGCCTTGGCGGCCTCCTGGCTCCACGGTCCGCCGGTCTTGGCGGTGTGGAGCGCGGCCTTGCGGCCCTTGGCCGCCACGGCCTTGGGGTCGGCGTCGGGGCGGGCGGCTTCGGCGGCGAGGTCGGCGGCCTGCTGTTCGAGGGTCCTCCAGTCCGCGAGGAGGGCGCCGATGTTGCCGGTGGCGTCGTCCTCCTCCGCCTTCAAGGCTCGGGCTTCCTCGAGGGCGGCGGCGGTGCGGGCGGTGAGGTCCTCGCTCTCGGTCCTGCGGGCGAGGTCGTAGACGGTGCCCGCGGTGGTGACCGCCGCGCTCGCTGTCGCGGCGGCGGCGCGAGCGGCTTCCGCCTGGCGGGTTGCCTCGGCCGCGGAGGTGGCGGATTCGCCGGCGTGTTCGGCCGCCTGGTCGGCAGCGGTGGCGGCGTTCTGGGCGTGCGTGGCGGCGGATCGGGCGGCGTCGCGGGCCTGGTAGGCGGCCTGGGTGGCCTGACGTGCCAGGGTGCTGGAGGCGGTGGCGGCTCGGTCGGCCTCGCGGGCCTGGCGGCGGGCCTGGTCGGCGGCGGCGTGGGCCTGCTGGGAGCTGGCGCCTGCGGCGTTCGCCAGGTTGCCGGCCCTGTCGGCGGAGCCGGCGGCCGAGTTCGCGTTGGCGCTGGCGCTCCTGGCCGCCTCCGATGCTTCGTCAGCTGCGTTGGATGCGGCGCCCGCGTGTTCGGCGGCCTGAGCGGCGCGCTGGGCGTCCGCGGCGGCGTTGCGGGCCTCTTCGGCCCGCTGGCGGGCCTCGGCGGCCCTGCCGCGGTCGGAGGCCGCGGCGTTGGCGGCCCTGCGGGCGTCGGCCGCGGCCAGGGCTGCGCCGCCTGCGGCGCTGGCGGCGGCGCTCGCGGCGCCGGCGGCGGTGCGGGAGGCCCGGTTGGCGGCGCCGGCGGCCGCGACCGCCTGGGCGGCGGCAGCCGCGGCACCCTGGGCCGCGTCGGCGGCACGCGCGGCCGCCTCCTTGACGCGGGCCAGGTCCTGGCCGGCCGCCTCGGTCTCCCTGGCCGCGGTCTCGGCTGCCTCCTTGGCCAGTCGGGAGGTCTCGACCGCGCGTGCGGAGGCCGCCTTGGCGGCGTCCTTGGCGATCTGGGTCTGCCGGCCGGCCTGCTCTGCCTGGTCGGCCAGCTGGGAGATCGTGGCGCGTTCCTGGTCCCTGGCCAGGGCCACGAACTGCCCGACCGAGAGGAACTCGGCGATATCGGCGGGCGTGCCCCGCAGCGCGACCTTGGCGGCTTCCTTCATGGCGGGGCCGCCGGCCGCGAGGAGCTGCATCACGCGGGCGCGGTCGTCGACCGCGGCGGCGTCGTACCGGCCCTGCTCGAGGAACTTCTTCAAGTCCTCGGGGGCGCCCTGCAATGCGGCGGTGGCCTGCTCCTTGACACTCACCCCACCGGTGGCCAGGACCTCGAACGCCTCGACCCTGCGGTCCTGCTCCAGAGGTATCTGCCAGCCGTCCTTGAGGAAGGTGCGCAGCTCTCCCTGGGAGCCCTTCAGGGCCTTGGCGGCCGCTTCGCGTACCCCGGCGCCGCCGAGGCTGAAGATCTGGAACGTGGAGACGCGTTCGTCGTGGTACTCCGCGAGGTCCGCCTCGACGTCGAGGAAGCGTTTGACGTCCTCGTCGGTGCCGGTCAGCGCCGTCTCGGCGGCTGCCTTCACACCGGGGCCTCCGAGCAGCCAGATGTTCACGACCCGGGTGCGGTCCGTCTCCGTCGGCGCACCCGGGCCGGGCCCGGGGTCGGTAGCGAACGCGGGGACTGTGCCGAGCAGGCCCGCGGTGAGGGCCACCGGCAGTAGGCCCGCGCATATTCGGCCGAGGACCGACGCCCGGACCCTGCGGCGCCGCGTCCTCCCTGCGGCTCCAGGTGCCGCCAAAGATCGGATGGGATGGTTCACAATCAATCCCCCCAAATGGTGCATATATGTTTCGATAACAGAGCACCGAGCATCAGAAGCGGAATCCTGTATGCGAATTCATGAGGCGTGGCCGAAAAGTCGATCGGGAAGAGTTCTTGAACGATTCGATCACTCTCCCAGGGGCGGAGATTGCTGGTACTTTACGCTGGCTCCATCGTCGTTCAACACCCCTTCCGGCATTGCGGAATCATCGTGGTCCCGCCAGGATCGAAGGATCTGCCTTGATCAAATCCCGTATCCGAACGATTCTCATGGTCGGCGCCTCAGGAACTCTGCTGGTAGGCATCGGGCTCGCGTCCCTGTCGGCCGCGCAGGCTACTACCGGAGCCCCATCGGCGGAGGCGGACATGCCCACCGCTGTCGAGGACTTCCAGTACCCGGAGGCCGACCGGATCCTGACGGAGCGCAAGATCACGTTGAAGCGGGGCGACGGGCACATCCGACTCAAGGAAGGCCCCGACCACACGGTTCCGACCAGCTGCCAGGCGGCGAACGAGATCTTCGTCGAATCACGCCTCGACAGGCTCGGATACTGCTTCACCGTTTCAGGTACGACCGGCTACCTCACCATGGAACTGCCGGACGTCTATGGCATCTGGACCGAGGACCGCTCCGTCAGCGCCAAACTGGTCGCGGCCGGTCAGGAGAAGCAGGTGAACATCGGCCCGAACTCGGTTGAACCGGTCGGCGAGAGCCTGCCCGGCGGAAAGCGTTCGGTCCTGGTCGAACTGCGCATCACCGGATGATTCGGCCCCGCAGGGCCACTGCCGCGCGGCACCGAATGAACACAAAGCAATTTGCTCCGGCTGAAACAGGACTGAAAGGACAGCGCGCCATGCTTCGCTCGCGACTACGCTCGGCGTGGACGACCGGGGCGGTCACGACCGTCGCCCTGGCAGGTGTCCTGCTGGCCGGCACGCCCGCACCTGCCCTCAGCGGTGACGCCGCGCCGACCGGTTCCTACGCGTTCACCGCGCGCCTGGTAATCGGTGAGGGCGAACGCGCTTGCACCGGCGCCCTGGTCGATCCGTACTGGATCGTCACCGCCGCTTCCTGCTTCGCCGACGACCCCGCCCATCCGACGACCGTCCCCGCAGGCCCGCCGACACTCAAGACCACGGTCACCGTCGGACGCACCGACCTCACCACCACCACGGGCCAGGTCCGGGACGTCGCCGAACTGGTCCCCCGCACCGACCGCGACTTCGTCCTCGCCCGGCTCGCCACCCCCGTCACCGACATCGCGCCGGTGGCGGTGGCCGCAATCGCCCCCACTCCGGGCGAGGAGCTCCGGGTGGCGGGCTACGGTCGTACCAGGACCGAGTGGGTGCCGGACAAGCTCCACACTGCCCTGTTCACCGTCGGCACCGTCGACCCGACCGGCCTCGCCATCACCGCCAAGGCCCCCGCGGACGCCACCGTCTGCAAGGGCGACACCGGCGGCCCCGCCCTGCGACAGGTCGGCGACCACTACGCACTCGCCGCCCTCAACAGCCGCTCCTGGCAGAACGGCTGCCTGGGCGCCGCCCCGACCACCCGCACCGGCGCCTACAACACCCGCACCGACGACCTCGGCGACTGGATCCAACAGACCGCCTCCGCCTGGGCCGCAACCGTCCGGTCCGGGAACCGCGGCACCGTCTACAACCCGGACACCAGGACCGCCGAGATCTTCACACTGCGGCCCGACGGCACCATGATCCACGCCTACAACACCAACGGCGAGGGCTGGTCCGGCTGGTACGCGCTGGACCCCGCAGCCAGGTTCGCCGGAGAACCGGCTGTCCTCCACAACCCGGTCACCAACAACCTTGAGGTGTTCGCCACCGGCACCAACGGGTTGATGTACCGGGCGACATGGAGCCGCGCCACCGGCTGGGGGCCCTGGACCACGACCGGCGACTGGACGTTCCGCGGCGACCCGACCACCGTCTACAACCCCGACACCAGGACAGCCGAGGTCTTCGCCCTGCGCACCGACGGCGTGATGGCACACCTCTACAACACCAACGGCGAGGGCTGGTCCGGCTGGTACGCGCTGGACCCTGCAGCCAGGTTCGCCGGAGAACCGGCCGTCCTCCACAATCCGGTCACCAATGCGCTCGAGGTGTTCGCCACCGGCACCAACGGATTCATGTACCGGGCCATGTGGAGCCGGGCCACCGGCTGGACACCCTGGACCGCGACAGGCGACTGGACGTTCCGCGGCGACGCCTCCACGGTCTACAACCCCGACACCAGGACTGCCGAGGTCTTCGCCCTGCGCACCGACGGCGTGATGGCGCACCTCTACAACACCAACGGCGAGGGCTGGTCCGGCTGGTACGCGCTGGACCCCGGAGTCGCGTTCGTCGGCCTGCCGGCCGTCCTCCACAACCCGGTCACCAACACCCTCGAGGTCTTCGCCACCGGCACCGACGCATCGATCTACCGGGCCACGTGGAGCCGCGCCACCGGCTGGACACCCTGGACCACAACCGGCAGCTGGAAGTTCGGCAGCTCCCCCGCCGCGGTCTACAACCCCGACACCCGAACAGCCGAGGTCTTCGGCCAGGGCACCGACGGCGTCATGGCCCACGCCTACAACACCAACGGCGGAGGCTGGTCCGGCTGGTCCGTGGTAGGCCGGATCCCCGTGGCAGGCTGACCGAACCCGTGATCCACCCGCCCGAGGCACCAACAGGTTCAAGAACGGAGAAGAGCCACCTCATGCTTCGCTCACGGTCACGCTCGGCGTGGACGACCGGGACGGTCACAACCGTCGCCCTGACAGGTGCCCTGCTGGCCGGCACGCCCGCACCTGCCCTCAGCGGTGACGCCGCGCCGCCCGCCTCCTACTCCTTCACCGCCAAGCTCGACATCGGCGACGGCAAACGCGCCTGCACCGGCGCCCTGGTCGACCCGTACTGGATCGTCACCGCCGCCTCCTGCTTCGCCGACGACCCCACCCGACCGACCACCGTCCCCCCAGGACCACCCGCCCTCAGGACCACCGCCACCGTCGGACGCACCGACCTCACCACCACCACCGGCCAGGTCCGGGACATCGCCGAACTCGTCCCCCGCACCGACCGCGACCTCGTCCTCGCCCGGCTCACCACCCCCATCACCGACATCGCCCCGGTGCCCCTCGCCACCGCGACGCCCGTCCAGGGTGAGACCCTGCGCGTCGCCGGCTACGGCCGGACCAGGACGGAATGGGTGCCCGACCGGCTGCACACTGCGGCCTTCGGCGTCAACGGCGTCACCGCCACCGGCCTCGCCATCACGGGCACCGCACCGGCCGGGGCCGCCGTCTGCAAGGGCGACACCGGCGGACCCGCGCTCCGGGAGACCAACAACACCCTCCAGCTCGTCGCCGTCAGCAGCACCTCCTGGCAGAAGGGCTGCCTCGGCAGCACCGAGACCACCCGCGACGGCGCCGTCGGCACCCGGGTCGACGACCTGGGCGACTGGATCAGGTTCGTCCGCTCCGGCACAATGCCGCCCCAGGCCCCCGGTGTCCTGCGCTGGTTCCTCTCCGACTCCGCCCGGTCGAACGTCTCCACCCGGGCCGCGTTCGACTTCGGCAAGAGCCCGCTGATCCCGCTGGCGGGCAACTGGGACGGCATCGGCGGGGACACCCCCGGCGCCTACGACCCCACCACCGCCCACTTCTACTTGACGAACTCGCTCGACGGCGGCCCCAGCACCACCGACTTCGGATTCGGCAACTGCGGCGACGTCCCCGTGGTCGGCCGATGGGACGGCGGACGCACCACCGAAGTGGGGATCTACCGCCCGAGCACCGCCGAGTTCCACCTGCGCCACCACGACGGCACCGTGACGTCCTTCAGACTGGGCGACGGCGGCAACTGGAAGCCGATCGCCGGGGACTGGACGCACAAGGGCTACGACACCCCGGGGCTGTTCAACCCCGACACCGCCACCTTCTACCTCGTGAACTCCGCCCACGGCGGCGACGCCGACATCTCGTTCACGTTCGGCGCGCCGGGGGACACACCCATCACCGGTGACTGGAACGGCAGCGGCACCACCCAGGTCGGCGTCTACCAGGCCACCGGCAGCGTCTTTCGCTTCCGCGGCGCCGCTGCCGACGGATCCTCCACCTACGTCTACTACGGCGACGGCGGATTCCCGGTCACCGGCGACTGGAGCGGCAGCGGCAAGTCCACCCAGGGCATCGCCGTCCCCGGCCGATGAAGCATCCCGCAACGAGTGCCCTGGGAGACGATCTCCGGCGACGTGGGAAGTGATGACCGGTCGACCGGTCATCCCCGCAGGTCGACGCATTCTGTCGGAGGGCCACACAGAGAACGGCCGGTCGGATCCTCGGATCCGACCGGCCGTTCCAGTTTCCGGACCTGTGGATCGCCCCTCACGGCAGCGTGAGGGGCGATCCGCGTTCGCACTGGTTGGCGGAGTCGGTCACCCCTGCGAAGCAGACCTGGGTGACGGCAGCTGCGTCCTGGCTCGCGTAAGGCTTCGGCAGCCCAGCGGTCCGGGTCGGCGTGCCGGTCGACGGCCGCGTAGGCGTGTCCGTCCCACTGCCACAGCCGGTCCGGTGCGAACAACTCGCGCGGCAGCGCGGCCACGGCGAGCGCTCCGGCCAGTACCCGCGCGAGCGCACCAGGACGTCTCCCCCTCAGGTGTGACGGTCCAAATGGGCTCTCCAGGCAGGCACTAGCGTGAACCGGACGACGTCCGCGAACAGAGGAAGCACCCCGTGACGCAGCACAGCAGCGAGCCGTTCCGGCTGATCGTGACCGGAGGCGGGACCGGCGGTCACACGTACCCGGCCCTGACCGCGGTCCGGACCCTCCAGACTCGGTTCGCCGCGGCGGGCCGCGCGCTGGAGGTGCTGTGGGTCGGCGTCGACGGTGGCCTGGAGAACCGCGTCGCCGCCAGCGAGGGCATCCCATTTCGCGCGGTTGCCACGGGCAAGGTCCGGCGCTCGTCCAACCCCCTCAAGCTCGTGTCGCCCGCGAACGTGCGCGACATGAGCCGAGTCCCGCTCGGCGTGGCCCAGGCCCGCGCGATCGTCGCCGGCTTCCGGCCGGACGTCGTCCTCGCCACCGGCGGGTACGTGGCGGTGCCGGTCGGTCTGGCGGCGAAGATGTGCCGCAGGCCGCTGGTCGTTCACGAGCAGACTGTGCGACTCGGGCTGGCGAACCGGTCGCTCGCGCGCGCGGCCACCAGGTTCGCGGTCTCCTCAGAGGCCACCCTCGAACTTCTGCCGGAGTCGGTGCGCGGCACCACGGTGGTGACGGGCAACCCCGTCCGGCCCGAGGTGCTGGCCGGCCACGCCCGGAAGGCAGTCGACGCGCTCGGCCTGCACTCCTTCGCCTCCGGACTGCCGACCGTGTACGTGACCGGCGGCGCCCAGGGCTCGCAGCAGATCAACGAACTGGTGCGGGACACCCTTCCGTGGCTCCTCTCGCGGGCGAACGTGATCCATCAGTGCGGGCCCGCGAACCTCGACGCCCTCAGCGCGACGGTGAACGCCCTGCGGCCGGACCTGGCCGCCCGCTACCACCTGACCGGATACGTCGGCCCCGAGCTCCCCGACGTGCTGGCGCTGGCCGACGTCGTCCTGTCCCGCAGCGGCGCCGGAACGATCGCCGAGCTCACCGCGCTGGGCAAGGCCGCCGTGCTTGTGCCGCTCGCGACGTCGGCCGGCAACGAACAGGCCCAGAACGCGATGCACCTGCAGCGGCGACGCGCAGCGGTGGCGCTGACCGGAGAGGTCAACGCCACCATGCTGCAAGACGCGATCGAGCCGCTCCTCACCGACCCCGGGCTGCGGGGACAGATCGCCTACCAGGCTCGGCAGATGGGCCGCCCCGACGCTGCCGAGCGACTGGTCGACGTGCTGCTTTCCGCCGCCTCCGCCTGATCAGCAGGCCTGGGGCGTCGGCCTCCGATGTGCAGGGCTGTTGCCAAGGCAAACGGTCAGGGTCATGCGCATCACGGTCCTCCTGCCGATGTGAGGGCCTGTTCGAGTGAGTGAGCGATGGCCCAAGCCGTTTGCCTGATCCCCGACTTCGTCCTTCACGGAACGGTCGCCACCGGGATGATGACGAGCGACAGCACCGAAACCGAGGACAGCAAGATCACAAGACTGTATTTCTGACAGCCGCCTCGGGGCGTGATCGCAGCCGGGTGAGGGCCGCTCCCGTGGTGGTGCGGAGATCCGTGCCCGCTGCCGGCCGGGCGGCCGGTCCAGGGGAACGGCGGTCTGCGCGTCGGCTTGTGCCGAGTCGGCGGCGGGATTCCGCGGCGGCGTGTGTACGGGGCACGCCGGCGCTGTTGGAGTGCGGGAACGGCTGGACGGCCGCGGAGGCCCGGGGTCGGCGGCCCGGGCCTCCGCGGCCGGTCCTCTTGCGCCCGACTCCTGGGCGTACGCGGCGACCGGGCGCCGGCGGTGCGGACGGAGCCAAATGCGTCCAGGAGGACGGACCGTCCCGGACTGCGAAAAGGCCAGCCGAGCTGGTGCATCCGGCTCACGCCTGTTGCCACCCTGGCGGCTCGTCCTGTTTCGGGACGGCCTGCCCTTGAGGGCACGGGAGGTGATGCCCCAGTATCGACGTGGGAAATGATCTTTGGGGTGGCGGGAACGCCCACATCGCCGAGCGGCTGTCACTACAGGTCAATGGATTCTGTCGGTTGGCCCGTCCCGGCCGTGTCCGACCGTTCTCCTGCCGTTCTGACGACGTCTTCGGAGCCGTGTTCGCGATCGCCCGGGGCAGTCGGCTTCCGGGTCGTCGACATCCCGGACAGGGAGATCAGCTGTCTGCCAGCAGGGACCTGGAATGTCGAGCCAGAAGGATCTCGGCGGTGGGGGAGCGGGTTACGTGAAGGCTGCCCGCGGGCGGCGGCGGCGAAGGGTCAGAGCCACCAGCGAACGAAGGTGGCGACGCCAAGGGCCGCGAAGCCCAGGAGCACCAGAGCGGCGAGAGCCAGTCCGGCGCAGAACAGCTTGCCGGCCGAGTCGTCACTGTCGGAGTGCTCGGTGTTCTCGGCGTGGTCACGCACGTGGTGCCAGTGGATGGGGCGGCCTGCCTGCGCGGAGGCTGCCTCACGGAGCCCGGCCAGCCGGGCTCGGGCGGTGTCCGTCGGCGCCGACTCCTCGGGACCACGCCAGGCAACGGCCACCATCCGGTCGAGCGGATCGGGGTGACGGGCCTCGAAAGCCGCCGTCTCGCCCGGATCCCGGTCCACGTCGAGGTAGGCCCAACGGCCTGCCTCGGCCGACTCGCCGTACAACCGGTAGACCTCGGCCAGCCGCTGCCTGGCCGTGAGGTCCGCCGGGTACGAGGCCACCAGGCCGCGCAGGCGTTGACGAGCGACGGGTATCCGGCCGGCACGAAGGTCCGCATCAACCTTGACGAGGGTGGTCTCAACTGTCACCAGAGCATGGTGACGAATGAAGAACGACTGGTCAAAGGACTTACCGGCCGGCTCAGCTGTATCGGATTGGGTACGGCTGGGGCGGTTGCGGCGCCAGGTGGTGGGGGACGGGAACGCGTCTTCCTGTTGGCCTCGGGCGCGGGGCCGGAGGTGCCCGCCGTGCCGTCCGGGGCCGGGACGGCGCCCTGCGGTCCGGCCTGTCGGGCGGGCAGGTTCGGGCGGCCCGTCACCCACCAGCTGGCGGCCGACTGGCTGCGCGAGCACCACCGCCGGTGGCCGAGTTCCGCCACCCCCCACCTGCTCGTCTCCCGGCAAAACGCCCTCGACCCGGGCGGCCCTCCAATTGCCAAGCCCCGCAATTGCCAAGCCCCGGCCCCAGGGCGTGTTCGGCCGGCGCGGCCTGGTCATGCGCGACGTCGGCCAGGACCGCATCCGGGACGAAGCCGTCACCGGCCTCAGCCCGTCAACGCCCGGAGGCAGCAGCAACCGATTCGATGACACCGCGCCAGGTCCTGCGACAGCCCTCGCGAAGGGGCCCGCCGACCAGGTCGAGAATCCCTGATGCCGCGTCGATCATGCGTCCCGGGTCTCCCGACTCACACAGGTGCAGGTGACCTTCGAGCAGGGCTGCCCCACGCTCCGCGTCCGCTTCCAGAAGGCGCCGCGGCAGCCACTTCCCACCGCCGATCCACGCGTGGTGGTAGTCGAAGAGCAGATCGGCCGCAGCGTTGAGAACAAAGCCGGCCACCGCAAGGCGCTCGATCTGGTCGCCCGCGTCGGCGAGATCGTCCAGAGCGTCCGTCAACCCGTACCTCTTCGTTTCGACCGTCTCCGGTTCCAGCGACGGCGGACCCTCGCGGAGGTCCGCCTCGGCCAGGGCACGGGCGCGTCCGGCCTCACCGTTCGTGTCGAGCAGGACGAGACCGGTGGCATACATGCTCTGCAGGACCGCGCGACGTGCGGCAACGTCCGCTGCGAAGAGATCCACGAGACCGGCACGTGTGTGGATGAAGAGCTCGACAACACGTCCCTCGAACCGGACCGTCTCCCGGCAGGTCTCGCCGCCGTCTCCGATGAGCACCGCGATGTCCAGGTCACTGCTGGCAGTGGCTCGCCCCGCAGCCGTCGACCCGGCAAGGGTCGCAGCCAGCGCATCGGGGAAACGGTCACATGCGAGACGTCGAGCCTGGTCGACGGGATCCGGGGTCATGACGGCCAGGGTTTCAGGAACCTTGTGCCAACGGCGACCGGGTTTTCCGTTCCCACCGGCTTGGTCAGCTGCTGGATGCTTGGAACTCGGTCGGGAAGGGCGTGCGAACAACTACTCTCGTGTGGCTTCCGACCCGTCGATGTCCAGGATTCCGAGAACTCGCGCGTTTTGCGGCAAGGGCGACAAGGACCCCAGCGTCTGGCGCCCGTCGGCCACCGGCTACTGGTGCACCTACAGCCGGGCCTGGACTGACACCAAGCACGTCCACGGCCTGTCCATCACCGTGCCCGAGAAGGCGGCCCTGACCGAAATGCTCGACACCTGCGCGTAACCACCGGCCGGCGGGCCGACTCCGCGTCCCGGTGGGTGGGCCGGTCCCGCCGAAGTCGGATTTCCCCTGCGAAGGCCCCCGCGCGGGCCCGACCTCAGATCCACCCTTCCTCCCAGGCACGGCGCGCCGCTTCGTGGCGGGTACGGACGGCGAGCTTGGTGATGGCAGCGGAGAGGTAGTTGCGGACGGTGCCGGGCGCGAGGTGGTGCTGTTCGGCGAACCCGCTGATGGCCTGGCCGTGGCGCACGGCGCGCAGGACGTCGAGTTCGCGCGGGGTCAGCGGACAGGGGGTCTCGGTGAGGGCGTGGGTGGCGAGGCGGTGGTCGATGTAGCGGCCGCCGGCGTGGATGTCCCGCAGGATTGCGGCCAGCTCGGTGGCGGGAGTGGTTTTCGGGACGAATCCCTGGATGCCCGCCGCCAGTGCGCGACGCAGCACGCCGGGCCGGGCGTGGCGGGTGACGAGGACGGTGCGGACCGGGTGGTGCCTGTTGATGGCCTGGGCGGCGGAGATGCCGTCGAGGTGGGGCATCTCCAGGTCCAGCAGGGCGATGTCGATCGGGTGGCGGGCGGCGGCTTCGACGGCTGCGCGGCCGTCCGGGGCCTGGGCGGTGACGATCAGGTCGGGTTCGAGGTCGAGGAGTGCGGCGAGGGCGCCGCGGATGAGGTCCTCGTCGTCGGCGAGCAGGATGCGGATCACGCAGGGGTCTCCCGGGAGGCGTGGCCGGCCAGTTCGAAGTGGCCGCCGGGGTGGGTGGCGATGCGGATGCACCCGCCGATGGCGTGGAAGCGTTCTTGCAGTCCGGCCAGACCGCTGCCGGGGTCCGCGGGATGTGACGGGGCGCCGTCGTTGCGCAGCAGGACGAGGGCCCGGCCCGGGGAGGCGGTGATGGTGATCCGGCAGTGGCGGGCCCGGCTGTGGCGCAGGATGTTGGTGACGCCCTCGCGGACCAGGGCGGCGAAGGCCGGCTGGAGCTGGTGCGGGATGTGTGCGGCGTCGCCGTCGACGGTGGCGCGGATCCCGGCGGCCTCCAGGATTTCGGCGGCGTTGGCCAGTTCGGTGCTCAGGCTGGCGCGCCGGTAGCCGTGGACCACGGCCCTGGACTCCTCCAGAGCGGCGCGGGCCAGGTCGGTGATCTCCCGGAGCTGCGCACGGGCCTCCTGGTCACTGCGGCCGATCAGCCGCTCGGCGAGCTCGCCCTTGAGCGTGATGACCTGGAGCCGGTGGCCCTGGAGATCGTGCAGATCAGCGGCGAACCGCAGCCGCTCCTCCGCCACGGCCAGGGCGGCCGTGGTCTCGCGGACGTGTTCGGCCTCCAGCACCGCCCGCCACAACCGGACCAGTACCAACTCCACCCCGGCGATGAACAGCACCATCGCTGCGCCGGTCGCCGCCGGGACCCCGGGCAACAGGTCGGGGTGGTCCTGACGCCACTGCGCCACCGCCTCACCCAGCACCGCGCAGCCCAGCGCGACCGCTGTCAGGAGCCGTCGGCGCGCCCGCGTGGGCAGGGACAGGGCCATGGCCGCCGCCATGGCCCCGGGCACCATGGCCCAGTCGATCGCGGTGTACGGGCGGTCCGCCATGTCGCCCCAGGTCGCGATCGCTGCGGCCAGCAGCAGGACGTTCCACCGACCGCCGGCGATGGCGGAGTCGCCCCGGGGGCCCCGGCTCGCGGGGCCGCTGGGCACCGCCCGACGGATCAGCAGGGTGTGCTGGACGGCGACGGCGGCGAGCACCGGAGCGGCCAGCACCCGACGCCCGGGGCTCAGGTTGAACACGACGTCGTTTGCGGCCAGCAGCAGCCAAAGGGGTCCCAGAGCGAGCAACGTCCAGGAGGTCAGGCGGCCCAGCCTCCCCAGCTCGACTGCCCCGGACCGCGGGGGTGAGGTGATCATGTCCGGCCAGCCTAGAATCCGCCGTCACCTGTTGTCTGTGGCCGAACCAGCCAAAAGGCCATGACAACTGTCATCGGTCGGCCATGACACGGCCCGCCCGGCCGATGACATCAGCCACTACCGGCGACCCGTGCGCCGCGACAAGACTCTCCCTCGTTCGGACCGCGGAGGCAGCACGGTCCGGACGCTACCGACCGCCGGCCGATGCACGTGCGCACCCGGCGGTCCGTCACTCCATTGACCCCTCAGGAGACAGTCATGCGCTCAACCCTCAGGCGCCTCGGGTTCGCCCTCGCGCTCGCCGTGACCGGTCTGGGCCTGGTGCCCGGCGGTGCGTCCGCCGACACCCCTGCGACCGTCCTGTTCAACCAGTACTCCGAGCGCTGTCCGGACGGGCATGCCGAGTCCCAGGACATGCACCCCTGCGCCCCGTCCGACAACCCCGGCATGTGGGTGATCAAACCCGTCGTCGGCTACCCGGAGCGGTACACGATCACCACCCCCGCCCCCGAGGGCGATCGCTGTCTGACCCAGTTCGACGGTGTGGTGGGCTCCGGTTGTCTGGTGGGTCTCACCAGCCAGCAGTGGGAGATCACCCCGTTCCAGGCGGAGCCGCCGCTCTACGGCATGCTCGGAGTGCGACTGAAGAACGTGTCGACCTCGCAGTGCCTGGACAACTCGAAGAGGACCTTCGGGGGCTGGAAGCTGGTCATGCGCGGCTGCGACTACGGCAGCTACCAGCAGTGGAACATCTACAGCACCGCCTACCAGGCACTGTTCGGCGGCCAGCACGGCGGCATGACCTGGGCCAACCTGGAACAGCGCGCGGACAACGTGGTGCACGTCGGCTACGACAACTCGACCAACAGCAACCCGTACAGCGGCGACACCCCGTCGAGCGCCGTGCTGCCCCTGCTGTGCCTCAAGCAGGACGGCCGCCCCGCCCCGGCCGGTGTCCCCACGAGCGGCTTCCACAGCTGGGTGGGCGGTGAGGTGAAGGCCACCGCGCCGCTGCCCGGCAGCCAGCTCACGAGCCGCGCCGCGGCCGACCAGAAGTGCGCCGGTGCCTTCGGTGCCGGCTTCCGGATGGCCGAGTTCCACGATGCTTCCGGCTGGGGCCTGTGGGCCAACGGCACCCTGCCCACCAACACGCGCTTCTGGACCGCCATCAACGACCAGCCCGCCAACCCCTGGAGCTGATCGCCGGACTGCGGGTGGGCGCCGTCGCCGGTGCCCACCCGCAGTCCCCGCTGCGGCCGATCCGACCCTGACCGGTGGGGGAGCAGTAGGTCGGTGCCGGGGGAGGTGGCGGCGGTGGCACCTGCCAGTCATCGGCCGCGGGCGTGATCGGCAGCACCGTCGCCCGCCTGGGCACAACCCCCGGGCCGGGACACGGCCGTCAGCGACTTCCGCGGTCCGCAGACCCTCGAATCCCCGTCGGGGAACCTGGGGTCGGATCGGCGCAGTCCGACGTGGCGGTCGCCCTCGACGGGCTCGCCGTCCTGGAGTGTGCGGCCGACGTCAGGGCCGCTACGGACCGGATGACGGTCGACAGGCCGTGTCGGGGTTGTAGACGGTGGTCGGGTCACCGCGGAACTTTCATTCGGTTGGGTCCGGTTTGCCTGGTTCCTTCGGAAGGGTCGGGCCGGTGCGGGGTGTCAGTGGGGGTGTGGGGTCCGGCCTGGCGCCGTGACGAGTCGAAACGCTCGGTTGTGGTTGCGAGGGTGGCGGTGGCGGTGGATTGGTGGGTGGGTGTCGGTGCGGCGGTGTTGGAGGTGGCCTGTGGCTGATGTTGGGCGGAGGTCGAGGAGGGACTCGCCGGGTCCCGGTTCGGCGGGCCCAGGTCGGTCGGGGTCCCGCGGGATCTGTCCGGGGCCGACCGGGGTCAGGTGCCGGTGCGGGCCGCACGCAGGGCCAGTGGCGTGACGAGGAGGGCTGTCGCCGCGCAGGAGAGGGCCAGGGTGTCGTAGCCGCCGGCCGTGACGGCCAGGCCCGAGAGCAGGCCACCGGTGCTGCCCGCGACGGCGAGGCCGACGTCGGCCAGTCCTTGGGTGTTGGCGCCGTGCCCCGGTGGAAGGGCGGCTGTGATGACGGCCGTTCCGCTGACCAGGCCGAGGTTCCAGGCGATGCCGGCGAGGGTGAGGGCCACGGCGAGGAGGGGCACGGAGTCGCCCGGCGCGGCGGCGGCCAGGAGTGCGGCCGCGCAGAGGAGGACGCCGGAGGCGGCGGCGACGGGGAGGGCGCCGAGGCGGTCGGTCAGGAGGCCGGTGAGCGGGGAGGGCAGGAACATCGCGGCGATGTGGAGCGAGACGACCAGGCCGATGGTGGCGGTGCCGTGGCCGTTGGCGGCGAGGTGGACGGGTGTCATCGTCATGAGGGCGACCTTGGGGAACTGGCCGAGCAGCATGATCCACAGGCCGGTGGCGACGCCCGGGCCTCGTGGTCGGCCGGCGTCCTTCCGTACTGGGTCGGCCTCGTCGTCGGCGTCGCCGCCCCGGACGGCGACCGGGGTGTCCGGGGCGGGGAGCCGGGCCCGGGCCAGGTGGAGGGGGTCGGGGCGCAGCAGTGCGGTGAGGAGGACGGCCGCCGCCGTGTAGCCGAGGGCGGCGAGCAGGAAGGGTCCGGCTAGTGGGGGGATGCCCCAGGCGCGGGCGAGGTCGCCGGTGAGCGGGACGAGGTTGGGGCCGGCGACCGCGCCGAGGGTGGCGGCGAGCAGGACGCGGCTGAGTGCGCGGGCGCGGCGGTGGGGGGCGGCGAGGTCCGCACCGGCGTAGCGGGCGAGGAGGTTGGTGGCGGTGCCGGCGCCGTAGACCAGGAGCGAGGGCAGCAGCAGCGCGACCTGGTCCAGGGCCACGGCGGCGACCACACCGAGGCTGCCCAGGGCGCCGATCGCGTAGCCGGCGGCGAGGCCGGGGCGGCGTCCGCGCCGCTGGGACAGCCGGCCGACGAGGAGCGCGCCGAGCATCGATCCGCCGGTGAACAGGGCGGTGGGGATGCCGGCGAGGCCGGGGGAGCCGAGCATCTGTTCGGCGAGCAGGGCACCGACGACGATGCCTGCGGTGAGTCCGGCGCCGCTGACCAGCTGCGATGCGACCAGGACGGCCAGGATGCGCCGCTGTTCGGGGGCCTCGGGTGCCGCCGGTGGCCCTGGGTGCCCCGCCGGACCGGCTCCCGCCGGTCCGGCCCCGGTCGGGCCCGGCGGGCGGCGGGGTGCGGCGGCGGCCGCCGGGGTGGCGGGCGGCGGGGTGGCGGTCACGGGGACGCCAGGGGGTTCAGTGCCGAGATCTCCTCCAGCGACATGTCCATCTGTTCGTGGAGGTAGCGGACGACGGTCCAGTGGGCGAGCGCGCCCTCGTCGAAGGGGCCGAAGGCACGGCAGTAGAGCGGGATCCAGCGCAGTGCCTCCTCGGCGGCCTGCCGGCGGCCGGGCTCCTCCTGGTAGGACTCGTAGGGGATGCCGCGGTGGTGGACGAAGAACCGGCCGGGCAGGCGTTCCTCGCACAGCGCGCGGTACTCGCGGGTCTGCAGGATGAGGTAGTGCCAGATCTCGTCGATGTGCTGCTCGACGGGGAGGAAGAGGCCGGCGAGCTCCTCGGGGTGCCGGGACACGAGGTAGAGGTAGCGCAGGCACTCGGTGACCTGGCGTTCGGCGTCGGCGGGTGTGCAGCCGGTGCGGGTGACGGTGTAGGCGACCACCTCGGCGTGGAGGTCGTCGCCGAGCAGCTCCTCGAGGTCCGTGGCCGTGACCGTGACACGGCCCGGCGATTCGGACCGGGCCTGCGGCTCGGCCTGCGATTCGGACCGGGGTTCGGACTGGGTGGTCATCGGGCACCTCCGGCCGGCGGGGCGGGGATCGTGGCGGCGGTCGGGGACGCGGCGAGCCAGGCGTACTTGCCGGAGGCGCCGACGGGCAGGTGGTCGTGGTGCTCCACGCGGCAGTGCCGGCCGGTGAGTTCGCCGGCCGCACCGGCCAGGGCGTCGCTCTCGGCACGGGTGAGCGGGGCTGCGTCGAAGGTGGTGCAGCGCAGGACGGCCCCGTCCGGCTCCTCGAGGTGCAGGCGGGTGAGGAAGACCCTCGGGGTGACGGCGCTGACGGCTTCGTCGAGGTCGCCCTGGGCGCGGGGGCCGCGCGGGGTGGCGAGCAGTTCCTTCTCGCGGCCGCAGAAGCGGGTGATGCGCTCCGGGTCCGTGCTGCCGTCCGCGGTGCGGACGCAGTCGCCCGAGCGGTAGCGGACCAGCGGCATGAAGGGATTGCGCACGCTGGTGACGATGAGGCTGTGGATGGTGCTGCCGGGGGCGACGGGCAGCAGTTCGACGCTCATGTCGTGCAGGTAGGGCCGGTAGTCGCCGCCGCGGTCGCTGTAGTAGAGGTAGCCGAGTTCGGTGCTGCCGAACAGGTCGACGATCGGGCAGTCGAAGTGCTCGCGCAGGTACCGGGCCACGTTCGCCGGCGTGTACTCGTAGGCGTGGACGACGGCCGCCGGCGGCGGGAACCCCTCCCACAGGCCCCAGGCGCGGGCCTTGCGCACCAGGTGGGCGAGGTGGGAGGAGGAGCAGTCGAGGAGGTAGCGGCCGCGCGGGTGCGCGCGGGCGGCGTCGCGGATCTCGGCGAGCATGCGCTCGACGTCGGCCCGTTGCCAGTGGTCCGGGTCCAGCCGCAGGTTGAGGTAGAGGGTGCGGTCGTCCAGCCACCGGTCGCGCGGGTCCGGTTCGCCCACCGGCTCCTCGCCCCGCTTGCGGGCGTTGACGCGGGCGACGTGCTCGGTGGCCAGGACGGTGGTGAGGGAGACCCGGTGGCAGCCCTCCCGCCAGGTGTCGGCGAGATCGGGGTGCTCGCTCCACAGGCGGTAGTAGGACTTCAGCAGGAAGTAGGGCGGTCGGATGATCTGCATGCGGGCGTGGTTGGTGCCGGTGGAGAGCACGAACTCCGCTTCACCGGCCGCGAGGGCGGCCGACAGCTGCCGGGTCATCCAGTTGTCGGGAAATCCGCGGGCGATCTCGGGTTTCTCCAGAATGGGGAAAAAACCCTGCTCGATCGAGGTGCGGTAGAGGGGAACGTCCTTGATCCGGTCGACCACGTCGGCGGTCGGCTGGCCGTTCAATGTCACCTCCGGTCGGTGTCCGGGGCTCCGGTTCCCCGGCCCCGGGGCGGGATGCGGACGGCGCGCGGCACGGGCGGTAGCGCGTAGGCGAGGGTGCGCCGCAGGCCCGGGCCGACCGGGTGTCCCGGCCGGCCCGAACCTCGTCGGCGCAGCTCAGGGCGGACCTGTGCCGTCAGGTGCCGGTCGGTGCGTCAGGAGATACAACCGGCCTTGGCCACGCTGATGCACCCGGACTTGGGGGCCGCGCTGATGCAGCCGTCCTTGGCGGTGCTTCCGGAGTTGGCGGCGACCCAGCCCTTCCACTTGTCGTCCTGGGTCATCTTCTTGATGAGCTGTTCCATTCGGACCTCCGAGATATACCGGTAATCCGGCGGCGCGTTCGTCGCCGCCACTGCGACATTAAAGTGATGGTCAAGCATGTGTCAATGACAGGTCATCAGACAGTGATGCGGTGCGCATGGCCGATAATCGCCTGATCGCCGCGGAGTGCCTCCCCTTCCCACCCGGGGGACCGGGGCCCGACGGGCGCACGTCGAACCGGAGGGACATGTTCATGCCTTAGCCTCGTAGCAGGTCCGCGATTCCGTCCCGGGAGAGAGGCTGGCTCCCTGAACTCACCTCCACCGGTGGCCCGTTGGGCAGCTTCCCTGCTTGCGGCCGCTCTCGTGGCCGCAGGCGCTCTCCTCGGCCCCGGTGTCGGCACGGCCGTAGCCGAGGTCCTGAAGGATGCGGGCGGCAAGCCCCCCGTCGGCGGCATGGAACGACTGGTGCCGCTGCCCGGCGTCGCCTGGGCGCAGCGAGCCCTGATCAGCGGCGACGGGCGGCGCGCCCACGTGGGGGAGGAGACGCAGACGGGCAGCCGGCCCGGCGTCGTCGACACGCGCAGCGGCGCCGCCCTCGCCGAGCTGTCGACCGCGGGGCGTCGACTGCGTCGCGCGCCCCAGCGTTCTGCATCGCAGAGCTACGGCAGCCGAGTGGACGCGCGGCACGTTCCACCTACCAGTCGCCCCTGGTTCGCGTACGCGCGAAACACTGCCTCGCAACCTGGCCGAACGACGACGGGAGCAACTGTGAGCGCGATCATCGGGACCTGGAACGTGGAGAACTTCTGCCGGCCGCTGCCGGTCGGCAGCCCGCCCAACCCCAACACGTGCGCCGCGAAGGACCAGGCGACGTACGAGGCCAAGGTCGAGGCCCTGGCCGAAGTCATCACCGAGATCGGTCCCGACCTTCTCGGGGTGCAGGAGGTGGGCAGCCAGGAAGCGCTCGACGACCTGGTGGCCAAGCTGCCGGGCACCTGGCACACCGCGCTGTCGAACCATCCCGATCCTCGGGGCATCCGCGTGGGCGTCATCAGCCGGTGGCCGCTCACGAACATCCGGCAGCGCAAGGACTTCCCGGACCACCTCCACCCCGTCCAGGTCGAGGACGACGGCATCCCGGGAAGCCCGACCGGCGAGATGGGCCGCGGTGGCCTCGCCGTGACGGTGGAGCCGACCCCGGGCCACAGCCTGGACGTGGCCGTCTGCCATCTGAAGTCGAAGCTGCTGACCTTCCCCAACAAGCAGCACAGCACCAACGATGAGCGCCTGCGCGCCCGATACGGGGCCTACGCGCTCTTCCGCCGCACCGCCGAGGCCGTCACCATGCGCGCCCTGGCCGACGAGCTGCTCCAGGGCGACGGCCGAACCCACGACGCCATCGTGCTGGGCGACTTCAACGACGAGTGGCAGGCCGCTACCACCCAGATCCTGTACGGCCCGCCCGGCTCCCAGATGGGCACCGGTGGCTTCGACCACCCCGACGGGGGCGACGCCAAGCGTCTGTGGAATCTGGCTCCGAAGATCCTGGAGCAGGGCGGCTTCTCCCGCATCTTCGAGGGTCAGCACGAGCTCATCGACCACATCCTGATCAGCCACTCGCTGCTGGCCAAGTTCCAGGAGGTCTCCACTGCCATCGACAAGCTGTCGAGCGTGGTGGAGGCCCGGCCGACCGCATCGCACGACAAGCCCTCCGACCACTCGCCGGTCGTCGCGAAGTTCAACTTGTAGACCGTCCGTCGCCCGCCGCGACCGACCTCGGCACGGACTTGCGCCGGATCGTCGGCCTCGCGGTGAAGCCCAGTGGCTACGACGACAACCCCGGCACGTTCCTGCAGATCGTCAGCTTCTGGGTAGAGCTCCCCCCGGTCCTGGGTAGAGCTCCCCCCAGGACCGGGGGAGTACTCCTCCCGGTTCTAGGGAGTGCTCCCCCCGGGACGGGCCCTGCTCATCTTCGCTGCCCTGGCCTGTGCCCAGCGCAGCAGCAGGACCGCGACCACCACCGCCATCAGGGCGGCCCTGCCGACCGGCGCGAGGGCCCCGCTGCGCAGTGCCGAGGAGAACATCGGCGTCAGCGCCGCCACGCCCACGGCGGGCCCGGCCGCGTACCAGGCGGCGAACAGCATCGGGCCCGTCCCACCGCCGGCGCCCTGGGCGGGGGAGAACATCAGGTCCTTGCGCAGCACCCCGCGGCAGGCGTTCACCAGTCCCGCCGCGACCAGCGCCGGCGCGGCGGCCGGGGCGAGCCAGGCCGCCGGGCCCGTGCCCGCCGCCAGCAGCGCCCCGGTGCAGGCCAGCCCCAGCAGGACCCCGGCCAGCGTCGGGACGATGGCGTGGCGCAGCATCAGGGCGGCGAACGGATACGGCGACCAGGAGGCCCGCCGGACATCGTCCGTCTCGATCCGGGCCGGCTCCAGCAACTGCGCGACGGCCAGGTAGCCGAACGTCAGCGCGACGGCGGTGGCGAGCCAGGACAGTGCGCCCGCGGCGCCGTGCGCGAGGACGGCGCAGAGCAGCGCGGGCACGGTGAGCACCATGGCGCGGCCCAGCCGGGCGGGGGAGCGGAGCAGGGCGAGGGTGTCCCGCCACGGCACCACCAGCCAGGCCCGCCGGGGCGCGGGCAGCCGGATCCGGCGCTGCCGGGCGCTGCCGTTGGCGCTGTTCACCGCCAGCCGCGCGCTGCGCAGCTCGACCGTCCGGAGCGCGGCCAGCACCCCGGCGGCGGTCCTGGCCCGCTCCCGCAGCCGGGCCAGCGGGACCGTCGCGGCGGCCCGGTCGGCGAGCACCAGGGCAGCACCGGTCGACACCAGCAGCAGTGCGGCGGCCACCCAGCCGCCCGTCACGGCGGCCGGGGTCGGCGCCAGTGCGGCGATCGCGGCCCAGCCCCACGGCCCCGACCACATTTCGACCAGCTCGAGCCAGCGCACCGGGTGACCGGCGACGGCCAGCGCGCTCTGCCCCGCCAGCGCGATGATCAGCAGTGTCAGCCCCGGAGTGAGGCGGCGCACCCAGCGGGCGGCGCGGTCGCTGCGCTCCACCACCAGCGCGGCGCAGGTGGCCAGGAGCGGCACGCACAGGCCCCCGAGCAGGCACCAGCCGAGCGCGGCCGGCAGGCCGGTCCGGACGGTGAGCCCGAGCGCGACCATGCCGCCGACCGCCGCCACCAGGCCGGGGAACGCGGCCACGGCGCAGGACAGCCAGAACCACGGCCGGAGCACCGGGCGGGGGCGGACGGGGTGGATCAGCAGCCAGTCGGCCGCCGCCCGGGGCGGCACCACCGGGCCGCGCCACAGGCCGTCCCGGACCAGCAGGAGGAAGGTGGCCAGCCCGATCGCGGTGATGCCGGCGGGCATCGCGGCGAGCAGATCGCCGCCGTGGCCGGTGTAGTCGGCGCCCATGGATGCCTGCAGGAACAGGCCGAGGCTGGGCACGCCGCCCCAGATGATCAGGATGAGCAGCACGCAGTAGACGGCGAAGCCGACCGACTTGGCGCGGTTGCGCCGGTGGGGGGCGCGCAGGGTGCGGAGCAGGGCGAGTGTCTCGTCGGTCCAGTCCTCGGACCAGTCGGTGTCCGTCCAGCCGTCGCCGATCGACCCGTCGTCCGTCCAGCCGTCGTCCGTCCAGCCGTCGTCGGTCGAGCGGTCATCGATCCGGTCGTCGTCCGTCCGGGCCTCGGCGGCGGGAGCGGCTTTCGGGGGAGGAGCGGCGGTCACCGGGCACCCGCCGAGCCTGCGGCGGCGCGGGCCGCGAAATCCGCGGCCAGCACCTTGCGGGTGGCGCCCTGCTTCAGGATCTTGCCGTCCTCCAGTACCACCACCCGGTCGGCCACGTCCATGGCCAGGTCGGTGTGGTGGGTGACCAGCAGCACCGCGACGCCGTCGGCCAGCTCGGCCTTCAGCAGGTCGGCGAGGTGGCGGCGGGCGTCCGGGTCGAGCCGCTGCTCGGGTTCGTCCAGCAGCAGGAGGTCGCGCGGGCGCACCAGCGCGCACGCCAGCAGCAGGGCCTGCATCTGTCCGGAGGAGAGGGCCGAGGGCAGCGCGTCGGCCCGTTCCGTGAGCATCCGGCCGTCCAGTACCTGGGCGACCCAGCCGGGCGCATCGGCGACCCCGTGCGCGACCGCGACCAGCAGCAGGTGCTCGCGGACGGTCAGGTCGGGGTAGCAGGCGACGGTGTCGCCGACCACCGCGACCCGGGCCCGGACCCGGGGGTCGTTCTCGTCCATCGGGATGCCGTCGAAGACCACGGTGCCCTTGCTGGGGGCGTCGCGTCCGGCCGCGACCCTGAGCAGGGTCGACTTGCCCGATCCGTTGTGCCCGAGCAGCGCCACGCACTCTCCGGCGGCCAGCGACAGGCTCACGGGGTGCAGCACCTCCCGCTCGCCGTACGAGCGGCTGACACCGGTCAGCTGCAGCAGGGGCCTGCGGGCTGCGGGACGTGGTTCGGCGGCGTTCTTGGCCATGGGGGAGGGCGCCTCTCAACGGGTTGTCCGGCCACAGTACCGATCCGCCGGCGCCCATCCGGGTGAGGGTGACGGCCGCCGACCCGCGGCCGTGCGACACCGCGCCCTGGTCGGCGCCGGCGGGGGCTCGCTCCGCAGGCCGGGCAGGCCGCCGCTTCTCGCTGCGGGAGCCGACGCAGAAGCGGTGCGGCATTGCTGCCGTCGTTCCGGTTCACCGCCGCGGCCGGACGTCGCGCGGGTACCGGACGTGCCGCTGCGAGCGGCCGCCGCCGCGCGCCTGCTGCGCCGGGCGGCCTCGCGGCGCGGCCTGCGTGTCGGACTGCCCGGCGGCCGCGTCCTGCGGCTGAACCACCCGCGGGACTTCCTGCACCGGGTCGGCGAGAGCGGCCTGATCGGCTTCGGGGACCCGCTGACTGAAGCGCTCGGCCGTGGGGGTCGGCCGAAGTTCGCCGCGGCGCCGTCGAACTTCTTCGAGACGGGTCACCGAACTGCTCACGACCTCGGCCGCCACCGGGGCCGGCGCTGACCTGGTCGGGGTGGACGGCCGTCGGGCTGCTTCAGCCCGACGCGGCGGGCGTCGCGTCGTCGATGGGCCACCGGGGCCCGTCGGCGTCCGGCTGGTTCAGCCACACCCATTGGCGGTCGGGGGTGACGGTGATGCCGTAGTCGTACGGTTCGGGCCGGCCGAGTTCCTCCCACGCCCTCCAGGCGGTCACCAGCTCGTCGCCGATCCGCCGCCGCTCCCCGCCCTGGTGCAGCACGGTCGTGCCGTCCCCGACCGCGGAGAACGACGCCCACGACGTGCGGCCGTCGTGGACCCAGGCGTTGACGCCGTCCTCGTCGCGGCCGGTCGTGACCATCGCGTCCGGCACCGCGACGCGCAGGGCGAAGCGCAGGTTCCAGTCGCCTTCGAGCGGTGCGAGGTCGCGGTCGATCCGCCGCTCGGTGGCGGCCGGTCCGCCGCCGCGCACCGCGGTGTACCCGGCCCAGCCGGCCGTCGGCGGCACCGGGCCGGTGCGGTCGGCCATGAACTGTGCCAGTCCCTGTACCCAGCCGGACGCCGAGCGCCCGTCGTCGGCGACGGTGAGCGCGACGTGCCCGAGCCGACCCCACGGGTAGACGATCCGCCCGCCCGGCCGGCACGCTTCCACCCACGTCCACGGCACCCGCTCGACCGCGTAGGTGGCGATCACCCGATCGAACCGTTCGCCGCAGGGGCCGGTGGTGGTGGCGTCCCCGGTGAGCACCTCGACCTCCAGGCCGGCGGCCGCCAGCCGCCGGCGGGCGAAGGCCGCGAGACCGGCGTCGATCTCCGTGGACACCACCCGCCCGGGACCGGCCCGCCACGCGGCGAGGGCCGCGTTCCAGCCCTGCCCGCCGCCGATGTCCCACACCCGGTGACCGGGTTCCAGCCGCAGCGAGTCCAGCATGTCGACCACCACGCCCGGCGCGGAGATGCTGGAGGACGGCAGCCCGCCCGTCACCTGGGTCACCGCGGCAACGTCCGGGCCGGCGTACAGCACCGCCGCCCAGCCCTCCGCGTCCGCGCGCCGGTCGGCGGCCTCGTACTGCTGCCCGTCCCACCGCCACAACCGGTCCGGCGCGAACATCTCCCTCGGCAGCGCGGCCACGGCCTCCCGCAGCCACGGCGAGCGCTCCGGCCAGTCCCCGCCCGCGGCCAGGGCCTCGTCGAGGACCGCGCGCCGCTTCGCCAGATCCACCGTCAGTCCTTCTTCGGCTTGCCGCGGTGCTTCCCGTCGCTGCCCGGATCCGGCCTCGGCACCTGCCCGTCGGCGTTCCCCGGAGGCGCCTCGCCCTTCCCCAGCTCCGGCGGCGGCTTCTCGTGCGATCCCATCAGCAGGTTCTCCCTTCGTGTACGGGACACCAACCCCGTCATCCTGGCCGACCCGCACCCGCAGAGGTAGGGGGGCGTGGAAGCGCCCACGGGGGCGCGAGCAAGCGCCCGGACGACGGTTGACCGCATCCCTGCGGCCCTGACAGCGATCCCGGACGGCGGCGACGAAGCCAGGTGGAGAGACGGCGGCACCCACGGTCACCGCCAAGTCGGCCACGCTGGTCCGACCCGCGAGCCGGTCGACGGCCCACGGGTGAGGACCCGTTCTTCTGATTGGCTGTCAGGTGCTGACCTGGATCTCCACCCGGTGCCTGATGCAGTCGTCCGGGTGCGCCCGGGCGGCCCCAGGCCCGGCTGTCGCCGTCGGCCGGCTCGGGCACCGGCTCCAGACCGGGAATCCGGGACACCTCGGCCAGGCACCGGTGGACCGTCGAGGTGTGGTCGCCGGTCCGATTCTGGCTCAACGGCGTGGTGGAGGCCGTCAGCCCTTGCCGCCGGCCTTGAGGACCTGGGCCGCGGCCACGCCGGCCGCGGCGAAGCCGTGGCCGCCGCCGTCGACCTCGGCGGCTACGGCGAGGTCCCCGCGGTAGGCGATGAACCAGCTGTTGGTGGCTGTTCCGCCGGATTCTGCGGTGCCGGTCTTCGCGCCGATCTGGCCGGTGAGACCGGCCATCGGCGTGCGGGCGGTGCCCTGGGTGGCGGTTCTGGCCATCATGGCGCGCAGGTCCTTGGCGACGCCGACGGGCAGTGAGCCCGGGGCGGTGACGCGCTTGGCGTCGTCCCGCAGCACGGGCTGGCGGAACCTTCCGCTCTGCACGGTGGCGGCGACCGAGGCCATCGCCAGCGAGTTGACCTGGATCGTGCCCTGGCCGATGTACTCCGCGGCGGCCTCGTCATTGGTGCGCGGCACCGGGATCGTGGCGTCCCTGCTGTCGATGCCGATGTGCCACTCCAGGCCGAGGCCGAACTGCTCGCGGGCCACCTTGGTGAGCGTGCCGGGCTGCAGCTTCTCCAGGCCCTTGTCGATGAAGCCGGTGTTGCAGGAGTGGCTGAAGTCGTCGGCGAGCGTGTACGCGGGGAAGTCACCGCGTTCGTCGTTGTGCCACTGCCGAGGCGAGTTCGTGGTGTCCTTGCAGGGCACCACGGTGTCCGGGGTCACCCCGGCCTCCAGCAGGGCCGCCGAGGTGATCACCTTCATCGTGGAGCCGGGAGCCTGGCCGGCCGAGACCGCGCGGTTGTGCCCGCTCGGCGAGTAGGCCATCGCCAGGATGTGGCCGGTGCTCGGCTGGATCGCCACCAGGGAGGCCGGCTTGCCGCCCGCAGCCTGCTGCTTGATCGCCTCCTCGGCCACCCGCTGGAGCTCGGCGTCCAGCGTCAGCTTGACCTGCGGAGCGCTCGGCGGGGTGAGCACGTACAGCTGCTCGGGCTCCTTCCCGGCCGCGGAGAGCACCACGGCCCGCCCGCTGACGACGGTCTCGCCCTCGGCCGGCGTGATCCTGGGCAGCACGGCGGCCAGCGAGGGGAAGCCCTCGAGCGGCTTGCCGTTGCGGTCGGTCGGCTTGGAGACCGGGTCGGGCAGCGTCTTCACGGCGATCGTCCCGCCCTGGGCGAGGTGCGGGTGGAGCACGGTCGGCGCCCAGTGCACCACGGCCTTGCCGCTCCCGCCCCGGACGACGCCGAGCGTGCTGTCGTACTCCCAGGCACCGGTCGCGCCCTCGAACTCGGCCTTCGCCCGGAAGCCGACGACCGGCTCCCCGTCCGTGCCGGTGGTCGCCGGGCCCGTGGCGGTCAGCGCCAGCGTGCGGGCCGGCACGTTCTCCCGGAAGGCGGCCAGCGCCGCGCGGGCCGTCTCCGGCCGGTCGGTCAGCGCGGATGCGGCGGTGACGTCCCCGCGGCCCCAGGTCGCCAGGAAGTCCTTGGCCACCGCGGCGGCCTCCTCGGTGGTCGGCGGCGCCTGCGGGGTCTTCGCCGCGGTCTCGGACGCCTGAGCGCCGCCGCCGCTGCCGCTGCCGCCGTTCGACGACCCGCCCTGCACGGCGGTCACGATGTTGTGGAGGCCGTACCCGCCGACCGCCAGCAGCGCGGCGGACACCCCTCCGACGGCGGCCAGGACGGCCTTCCGGGCGCCGGAGCGGCGCGGTGCGCCCGCCTCGTCCCCGTTCCTGTCCCCGTACTCGATGTCGTACCCGTCGAGCTCGGTGTGCCCGGCGTACCCCTGGTACCCGTCGGGTTCCCGTTCGTCCCGCATGTCCTCGTCCCCCTGCGTGTGCGTGTCCGCGGACCTGCCCCCTCCGGCATCCCGGCCCGCGGCCCGGACGGACGGTCGTCGATCCGTTCGAGCGCGGATCAGCATATGCGGGTGCCGTTGGGAGGTCGACGGAGGGCGCCCGCGGGGCGGACCGGCGACGAGTGCGAGGGGCGCGACGGGGGTGGTCCGCAGCCGTCCCGCAGTGTGCGGCCGGGATGCCGCTGGTCGCCGACCTGCGGGAGACGCCGGCCCGGCCGGCCTGGAAGCGGCGGGCGAGGAGCTGGGGCAGGCCGGTGACAGCGACGCCGGGCCGCCATCGGCGACCTGGCAGTGCCACGGTGCGCGAGCGCGCCTCCCGTCGGGCGTCCCCAGTCTCGTGCTCCGTCGCCGCGCACGGGTCTCGATCGGTGCCGGCCGCGCCGCCGCCGCGCCCGGATTCGGGCACGGTCGAGTCCGCCACGTGGACGGTCGCGGGCCCGTGGCGCGGGCCTGTCGCCCCGCTGTCCGGGAGCGCGGCGGTGGACCGCAACGCGGGGTGACAATCCGATTGTTGGTGTGCGACGCTGCAGCTCGCGCGGTGCCATCCGCGCTGCGGGGGAACCAGGGGTGGCCGCATGAACGACGAAGCGCAGCCGATCGGGCCTCGGCACGACGGCCGCGACGCACCGGACGGCCGCGCGGGGGAGCCCGCCCGCGGGTCGGGCGGCCGGATCGCGGGCGTCCTGGTGACCTTGGCGGGCCTGCTGCTCGCGGCCTCGGCGCTGCGGCCGGACGGCGGACTGCTCGGTGCGCCGCTCGCCGAGGTGCCGGTTCAGGCCCTCGGGTTCGTCCTGCTGCTCGCGCTCGGCTGGCTGATCGCGGTCGGCCGGTTCGCGCTGCGCTTCCGTGCGGAGGTCCGCCACCTGGACGGGCCCACGCCATGGGCCGAGCGCCTGCGGGAGGCCGCCGCCGTCCTGCTGCCCGGGGCCGCCGTGGCGGTGCCGGTGCTGATGTTCCTCTTCCACAACCGGGCGGACACCGGGCCGGACGGGCCGCACCGGGCGCGGCCACTGCCGGACTTCGCCCTGCCCCCGGTGCCCACGGTGTCGCCGCCCGAGCCCGGCGAACCGGTGCCCGACAGCTCACTGTCGGGCGTGGTCCAGGTGCTGTTCGGCACGCTCCTGGCCGTGCTGGTGATCGCGGTGGTCGTCGGCGTCGTCCTGCTGCTGCGGCTGCGGATCGTCCGGCGGCGGCCGCCGACGCCGCTGCCCGCCGCGCCGGCCCGGACCGAGGACGCCCTGGCGGCCGCGGTGGTGACGGGGCGGCGGGCCCTCACGGGCGCCGACGCGCGGGCGGCCGTGATCGCCTGCTACGCCGCGATGGAGACATCGCTGGCCGCCTCCGGGCTCTCCCTCCGAGCTCCTGACAGCCCGACCGAGCTGCTGGAGCGCGCGATGGCCGACGACCGTGTCGACCCGGTCCACGCGCGGGCTCTGACCGCACTGTTCCGGGAGGCCAGGTACTCCACCCACCCGATGGACGAGACCCATGTGCGCCGGGCGCGGACCGCCCTGGACGCCCTGGCCGGGCGACTGGCGGAGCGGACCGGCCCGCCGCCGGAGCCAGCGGCGGTGGGAGCGTCCGGGACCGTCGACCGGGCCGCCGGAGGCCACCGATGAGCGCCCGCCCGAACCGGCGCACAGCCGGCCCCGCCGCGTCCGCCGGCCCTGCCCACCCGACCGGCCCGACCGGTCACGGCCTCGCCGCGCCTGGCTCCGTCCGGCACAGCCTGATCGAGTTGACCGGGACGGCGGTGTCGGCCGAGGTCCTGTTCGCGCTGGTCGGCGGAGCTCCCGCGGCAGCTGCGGGAGCGGTCCTGCTGACCGTCGGCGCCCTGGCCACCGGCCGGTACGTGGCCGGCGCGGGCTTCCTCGACATCGGTCTGCGCAGTCGACAGCGCGTGATGGAGTCCCGCGAGCCGGGCCTCGGTGACTGGCGCTGGACCGTGCGCGAGGGTCTCGACCCGCAGGGCGACGCCGGGCCGTTGCGCGGTCGCCTTCGGCGGCTGTTCGCGGCACGCCTGTCCGAGACCCACGGCGTCTCGCTCACCGCGGACCGTGAGCGGGCCGTCGAACTGATCGGGCCCCGGCTGTGGCCGTGGATCGATCCGGAGGCCGCGGACCGGGACGGGGCCGTGCCGGCGGTTGTCCTCCTCGCGCTCGTCGACCGGCTCGAGGCCCTGCAACCGCCCGGCCCGACGCCGCCGACGTCCGGCTAGCGGGCGCCGCGCGGTATCCACCGCTCCCGTACTCCGCTCGCTCCCGTACTTCCCGTACTTCCCGTGCTCCGCTCGCTCCCCGCACTTCCCGCACTTCCCGCGCTCACCGCCGGTTCCGACGAATCGGCCGACCGACGCCGTCCTCCAGGAGAGTCATGACCGCCGTTCCCCAGGCCCCCGCCCCGGACACCGAGCAGGCCCGGGTGGCCGAGGCGGGCCCGGGCCGCCCCACCGAGGCCGCCGTGCTGACGCCGCAGGAGGCCGGCCGGCGTGCCCGCGCGGTGGTCGAGGAGATCGAACGCGCCGTGGTCGGCAAGCCCGAGGCCCTCCGTCTGGTGATGCTCGGCGTGCTGGCCGGCGGCCACGTGCTGATCGAGGATCTGCCGGGGCTCGGCAAGACCCTGCTGGCACGCTCCTTCGCCACCGTCCTCGGCCTGGACTTCCGCCGGATCCAGTTCACCCCCGACCTGCTGCCCTCGGACGTCACCGGCGCGCCGTTCTACGACCGGCGCAGCGGCGAGATGGTGTTCCGCCCCGGGCCGCTCTTCACCCAGCTCCTGCTGGCCGACGAGATCAACCGCACCCCGCCGAAGACCCAGGCCGCGCTGCTGGAGGCGATGGCCGAGGGCCAGGTCTCCGTCGACGGCGCCACCCGCCGGCTGCCGCAGCCCTTCGTGGTGATCGCCACCGCCAACCCGATCGAGTACGAGGGCACCTACTCGCTGCCCGAGGCGCAGCTCGACCGCTTCCTGCTCCGGGTGCGGATGGGCTACCTCTCCACCGGCCTGGAGGCCTCGATGCTCCGGGCCCGCCTGGACCGCGCGACGCCCGAGCCGGACCTGGAGACCGTCAGCAGCCCGGCCGAACTGCTCGCGATGCGGGCGGCGTTGGAGCGGGTCGAGGTCGACGACGACCTGGTCGACTACGTGATCGCGCTGGTCCACGCCACCCGCAACGACGCGCAGATCCAGGTCGGCGCCTCGCCGCGGGGCGGTCTCGCGCTGGTCCAACTGGCGCGGGCCCGCGCGATGCTGGAGGGGCGCGACTACCTGACGCCGGAGGACGTGAAGGCGCTCGCCGTCCCGGCACTGGCCCACCGGATCACCCTGACACCGGAGTTGTGGGTGCGCCAGGTCGAGGCGGACGAGGTCCTGGCGCGCCTGGTCGCCACCGTTCCGGCACCGCGGACCCTGCCGCGCGCGGCAGGCGGTCCGGAGAGCGGTCCGGAGAGCGGTCCGGTGGACGCCCCGGGCGCCGCCCGGTGAGCCCCGAGCCCGTCGCCGACCAACGGCGCGCGGAGCGGGCCCGCCGGCTCGTCGCCCAGAGCGCCGCGCTCGGCGCGCGCCCGGTCCGGCGGCTCGCCGGCCCGGCCGGCAGTCCGACCGCCGACCCGGCCGGCAGCCCCGGTCCGCACCCCGCGCGGAAGCGTCCGGCCCGTACCGCGGGCCCGACCGGCCCCACCGGCACCCGGAGCGGCGCCCGGAGCGGTGCGGGCACCGGCCGTCGTCCAGACGGTCGGACAGGCCCGCGGGGCCCGGAGCGGGCCGCCGCGCGCCTGGTCGCCCGCAGCACCAGAGCCACCCTGGCCGGCCTGCCCACCACGCCGCCCTCCCCGTACTGGCGGCCCGGCGAGCGGACCCTGCGCCTGCTCACGGTGGCCACCGTCGCGGCCGTCGCCGCACTGGCCACCGGTCACCCCTGGCTGCTCGCGCTGGCGGCGGGCCCGGCCGTCCTGCTCACCCTGGCGGCCACGGGCAACGGCCGGCCGTCCCGGCTGGACGCCGAGAACACCGTCACGCCCCGCCGCTGCCTGGAGGGCGAGCCGATCACCGTACGGATCACCGTCCGCCACGACGGGCTGATCGGCCGGCTCGACCCGACCGCCGCCCTCGGCCCGGGCGTCACCCTGACGGCGGTGACCGTCGGCGCCACCGAGGTCGACCTGGTGGTCCGGGCCGAACGGTGGGGCCGCTGGACGCTGGGCAGCGTCGACATCGACGTCTACGACGCCGGCGGTCTGGCCCGCCGGACGGTTCGCACCGACCTCGGCACGGTGGACGTCTTCCCGGAGCCGAGCGCGGCCCGCCTCACCCCGATCCCGGTGCGGCTGCCCGAACGCCTCGGCGAGCACACCACCGCGCACGAGGGCACCAGTGTCGAGGTGGTAGGCGTGCGCCCGTACGTGCCCGGTGAGCGCCAGCGGCGCATCCACTGGCCGTCGACCACCCGCCGCGACGCCGTCCAGATCAACCAGTTCGCGGCGGAGCGGGCCGCCGACGCGGTCGTCCTGATGGACACGCTGGCCGACTTCCGGGACGCGGCCACCGGCCGCTCCAGCCTCGACGAGACGCTGCGCGCGGCCACCGGGCTGACCCGCGCCTACCTGCGCCGGCACGACCGGGTCGGTCTGATCGCGGTCGGCGGGAAGCTGCGCTGGCTCACCGCGGGCAGCGGGGAGCGGCAGTCCTACCGGATGGTGGAGAGCGTGCTGGAGGTCCGTCAGGACCGCGGCTACCGCGGGCTCCTCGCGCCCCGGCTCCCGGTGGCGGCACTGCCCCGCCACGCGCTGGTGTACGCGTTCACCCCGCTTGCCGACCAGCGGATCCTGGACGTGCTCGGCCGGGTCCGCGACCTCGGCAATCCGCTGGTCGTGGTGGAGATCCCGGCCGGCGAACCGGCGGTGGAGCCCGGTGACGAGATCGACGCCGTGGCCCTGCGCCTCTGGCACGCCGAACGCGAGGCGATGCGGTCGGCGCTGCGCGCCCGGGGCGTCCCGGTGGCCCGCTACACCCCGGGCGAGGCGCTCGACCTGGCGCTCGCACCACTGCTGCGCCGCCGGATCGGAGGAGGAGCCCGATGACCACGCCCGACCACGTCCCGACCCCGGCCCCGATGCCCGTCGCGGCCCCGACCGCCCCTGCGGTTCCGTGGTCGTGGTGGGCCGAGCGGGCCGCGCTGCGCTGTACCGGTGTCGCCCTCGCGCTCACCGCCGCCGGGGTCGGCGCCGCCGACGGTGCGGCGGACCGGTTCGGGCCCGCAGCCGCGGTGGCCGCCGCGGCCTTCGCCCTCTGGGCCGCCCCGCCGCTCGAGGAGCCGCCGCACCGCCCGCACAGCTGGCCCGGCCGGCTCGCCGCGTCACGCAGTACCGTGCTGGCGGCCGGGAGCGTCCTGCTGGCCGCGCTGGGCGAGCCCCCGTTCGGGCGGATCGCGGCGGTGGCCGCGCTCCTGATCGGCTATCTGCTGCTGGTCGACGTCCTCGGCCCGCAGCGCGACGGCGCCCGGCCCGCGCACGTGCTGGCCGCCCTCGCCGCGTCCGGGCTGGTCCTGTCCGTCGCGTTCGCGCCGACCGGGGCGGGGGAGTGGTCGCGTCCGATCGCCCTGGCCGGACTGGCGGCCGCGGGCTGGGGCGTTGCGCGGGCACTCCGGCCGCGCCCCGGCGGCTGAGCGGGGCCCGGTTCGAACCGGTCGGGGCGCCCCGGCCTGTCGGCTGTGCGGACGGGCCGCTCGGCGTCCGGGCGGTGCCGCCGATCCGGATGCTTCCGTTCGTGCGAGGTGGGTTCGGCTTCCGCGATCAGGAGGGACCGATCCCTTCGGTCGGCGGGCCCGCACGGGGCGGCAGGCCCTTGCGGGCGCACGGCCGTCCGCCGCGTCCCACCGCAGGAGGAGCCGTCCGCCGGAACCCGGACGCCGGCCGATGTCAGTGCCGGGCGCCATGCTGGTGGACATGGACGAGGAGGCATTGATGCGGGGCCGGGTGTACGGCGCGGACCATGACGACCCGGACCCTGGCCCGCGGCCCGGCCGGGTCTACCGGGAGCTGTGCGGCGGGCCGCTCGACGGTCTGCTCCTGGACGTCACCGGTTGGGGCGTCGACGCTCTCGCCGACGGCGCCGCGCTGCCCACCGAGATCGGCCGCTTCGGTTCCGGCGGCCGCGCCCACTACGGGCCCCGCCCCGCTGATCCGCGTCGGTGGGACTGGGTCGGGGACAGCGGCTGACGTCCAGGTGCGGGGCTCCCGACCGGTCCGGGCCGACCCGACGGCCACCATCGGTCGGCCCACCCTGCCACCGGCTCGGGCGGTGTCAGAAACGCGCGACAGAACCACAGTTCGCCACGGTGCGTGTCACGGCACCGCAGGCTCGCCGTGGACCCTGTCGTAAACGCTTTCGAGAATGTCAGCGGTTCGTGAAAGTGTTCTCCCTGATCATCCCATCTGACGGAGAACTCGTGAAGATCCGCCGTACCACCCTGACCGCCGCCGCCACGCTGATAGCCCTGTCCGCCGTGGCCGCCTGCAACGACGGCGACGACGCCAGGTCCGCGCCGTCGGCCGCCGGTGCCCCGGCCACTGCCAGTCCCACCGTGAGCGCGAGTGCGAGTGCCACTACGAGCCCGTCCTCGACGACGGAGGTTCCGACTCCGACGCCCACCCCGACCGCCACGCCGACGCCCACGCCGACCGCGACTGCCACTGGCGCGCCGGTCGACGCGACCGGCGCGTTCGACCCCGCGGTGGCCCTGGCCAACGCCGACCGGACCCCGTACGCCGCCACCGAGACCATGAAGACGACCGCGTCGGCGGACGGCCAGGGCTCCGTGATCACCGCCAGCGGCCGGGTGAACCTCAACACCCCGACCCGTGAGGGCCGGACCGAGACGAAGATGACGATCACCGGCAGCGACGAGCCGATGCTCTGGATGGAGGTGGTCAACACCGGCAGCGCCGTCTTCATGCGGGACAAGAGCAAGCCGGGCGGCGCCTGGAGCCCGTCGAGCACCACGGACGACACCCGGTCGGACAGCATCGGCGACTACGTCAAGGCACTCGTCGACGCCGGCCCGGCCGCCCGCAAGGGGATGGAGCAGAAGAACGGCGTCCCGGCCTATCACCTCGGCGCCCGCATGACGGCCGCCCAGATGAAGGCCATCGACCCGGAGGAGTACCAGAAGCTGGTCGACAAGGGCGTCAGCGGAAAGCAGATCGACGTCTGGATCGACCGGGCCGGCCGTGTCCTGGCGCATACCCAGTCCATGAAGATCCCCAAGGACGGCACGACCGTCACCACGGTGGTCACGGTGACCTACACCGACTTCGGACCCCGCGAGACCTTCCCCGCGCCGACCGCCGCCGCCAGCTGACCGGCAACGCCCCACCGAGCCGCCCGCCCGCGGCCCGCCGCCGCGCTCCCGGTCCGGTCCGGCGACCCCGGTGCCGTCGTCGCCCCCCACTGTTCCGGTCCACCCCCTCGGTCCGCGCTGTCCCACCGTCCCTCGGCCGGTGGGACAGCCCGGGTCCTGCCTCCGGTCACCCGCTCACGGTCGGCTCATGGGCCGACGGTCACGCCGGCCCTCGACCACGGCCTGCCACGGAGCGGCCAGTTCGACGACCAGATCCGCCAGGTGCCGCCGCGAGATGCCGGTCAGCACCCGATGGCCGAGGACCGCACGATTCACCTTGATCGTCACAGCGTCAGATCATGCCGCCCACAACGCCGCTGGTCACATCAGCGCCGCAATCACGCACCAGGTCGTTAACGTCCAATGAGATCCGGCAACATCTGCTCTCCCTTCTGACCTACGCAGCCAACTCCCCGGGCTGCGGCGACCTGGGACCTCCCTTGCGCCCGGGCTGCAGCTGCCGGCCGCCGGCGGGGTCAGGACAGGCGTACGACCTCACCGGTGGCGGCGCTGGTGCGCGCGGCATCCAGTACGGTCGCGGTGGTCACGGCATCCCAGGGGTCTACGGGCAGCGGACGAGTGCCACGGAGTGCGGCGGCGAAGGCCGGGTAGAAGGTGTCCCACTCGCCGCGGGCGGACGGTGCGGGCTCGACGTGGTCGCCGCGCAGCACCTTGCCCCAACGCTGCTCGGGCTCGATGCCCCAGCGCTCCCCCTCGGAGGCCGGGGAGGCACCTGCGATCAGCAGGGCTTCCTGACCGTCCACACCGTCGACCACGTAGGTCCCGGTGGTGCCGGTGGCGCGGAAGCGCGGACCGGGTGCACCCTGCCGCCAGCTGCCGGACAGGTGTGACCGGGCTCCGCTCCGGTGGGTCAGCGCGACGAAGACGTCCTCGTCGAGCCCTTCGCCGCCGTCGCGGCTCCGCATCTCCGCATACACCCGCTCGACCGGCCCGGACAGGACGAGCGCCTGGTCGACCAGGTGGCTGCCGAAGTCGAGCAGGGTGCCGCCGCCCGCGGCCGGCGGGCCGGGCTCGGGCTGGAACCGCTCGAAACGCGACTCGAAGCGGGTCAGAGTACCGAGCTCGCCCTCGGTCATGAGCCGCCGTAGGGTCAGAAAGTCGGAGTCCCAGCGACGGTTCTGATAGACCGTCAGCGGAACCCGCAGCCGCTCCGCCAGTTCCGCCGTCTCCCGCGCAGATGAGGCGTCGAGCGCGAACGGCTTGTCGCAGACCACTGCCAAACCCAGCTTCAGCGCCTCCTGGGCCAATGGGATGTGTGTGGCCGCCGGAGTGGAGATCGCAACCGCCTCCGCTCCGGCCCGGGCCAGTTCCTCCAACGAGTCGTACGCCGGCCGGCCCAGCTCCCCGGTGATCTGCTTGCGGCGCTCGGGGGATGTGGTGACCACCCCGAGAAAATCGCAGTCCGGGGTGGAGGCGAGCAACGGCGCATGGAAGTACCTGCCGCCGAAGCCGTAGCCGGCCAGTCCGATCCGTACGGGCGCGTCCGTCATGTGCAATCCTTGCCGTCGATCTCTTGAAACCAGTTGCAGTAGAACCTCAGTAGACCTTCGGGTCCGCGTCGGCGTTGGCGAGGCCGTGCTGTACGTGCTGCGACTCGCCCGGGATGAGGAGACCGACAGGCGGTTCCACGGCCTGCCGCCAGGAGCAGCCGACCTCGCCCGCCGAATCGCCCACAGCCTGGCTCGGGCCCTTCACCCAGGACGCCTGGCCGATTCCCACCTCACCCGGATCATCCGGTGCAGGGACCGGCCACTTCCCGAACGGCCGCACCTGGACACGGACGCCAGGACCAGTCGGACGCCCTGCAGCGCTCGGTCGGCCTCGCGTGTCCTGGCCGCCGTGCCCGTGCATCCTCGGAGGCAAGGTCGATCGGCCGGCCGGAACCTTTGACAGCACCGGCTGCCCCCGACACTCTCACCATCCGATGTTAGCGTCAACATGGTTACCTACCAGAATGGCGCGAGTGATCTTCAGATCCCGCCCTCTCCCTGCCCAGGGAAGGTCCGAGGGTTCAGAAACAGTCTCAGCCGCCGTCTCCCGCACCCCCGAGCATGCAGCCGAACGCCGGGACACCCGGCAGGGCCTCGTCCCCTACCGGCCCGGCTTCGGTGTCCAGCGCCTTGTCGAGCCGGCTCGGAGTCCGGCTCCTGTGCACGTGGGGGGCTGAGGTCCACCGGCTCTCGCCTCGCGAATCGAGGGGCTCTCGAAGATCGTCGACAACGCATTGGCAACGACCCGGGACAGGGAAGCGGAGCGGCGCTTGCTCACTGGCAACCAGCTCAGGGACGACCGTTGATCATCTGTGTTCGGTTTGTGCTGGCAACGCCTCAAGGTTCCGTCACCGCCCGAGTCGAGGGGGGCGGCGGCGCGCTCGGCCTGCCACAGGGCGAGGGCTTCCCGCGCGATCCACGGCGCCACCTCACCGCCCGCCCCCGAAAAGGGACACAACGTCCACTGAAGCCGCCCGGCACGACCGGCTCTGACGCTGGCGGCCCACCCGGCCACGGCCGGACGGTGCGGAACCGTGCGCCGCGGCACCCTCCGGGGTGGGCCGGCCCTCGGACGGGGCCAGAACGGCGCCGGTGCTCTCCTTGCCTGAGGCCCGGCGGGGAGGCTCAAGCCCGGCCGCGACCCGCATCCGCCGAGCCCGGATCGTTTCCGGCCCAGATCGTTCGATGACAGAGAAGACTGTCCGGGTCCAGGGCCGACCGCTTCTCGGGTCCGACGGCCCGCGTCGGCACGAAGCCGGCCGGCATCGCCACGTCACCCTCGTCAGCGCCGTCCGCCTGTTCCTCACCGAACAGTGCGCCGCCCCGAAATCCCGGTCCGGGGCCTGACCTTCCACCAGGCCCTGGGCCTCCCTCCGACATCTCACCGCCACCTGGGCCAGCGCCTGCCCAACCTGGCGACAGCCCGCCCCGTGGCGGCCCTGCGACACCACCTGGCAAGGCACTACTGGGTGTTGTGTCGTGCTGGGGGGAGTTGCCAGGTGCCGCCCCGCTCCGTCTTCGACCGGCGTGCGAGGAGGTCGGGGATGTGCAGGAAGCAGGCCAGTGCGGTGGCCGCCTGGAAGGCGTTGACGGCACGGCGGGTCATCGGCAGGCCCAGGTGCAGGAGGCGTGGATCGACCTCGGCCTGGATCCGGTCGACGAAGGGGCGCAGGACGGTGTCGTAGTTCGCCAGGGCGGTCGGCAGGTCGTCCGGGTGGCGATTGATCTCGTCGGCCAGGACGAGGGCGCCGACCAGGGCGGCAGAGGTTCCCATGCCGCTGTAGGGGGAGGCGCAGTGCGCGGCGTCCCCGGCCAGGACGACGCGGCCCTCGGACCAGGTGCCGGTGCGCACCTGGAGGGTCTCCTGGGAGTGGAAGAAGGGGCTGGTTGCCATGGCGTCGACGAAGCGTTCGGTCTGCCAGCCGGCGTCGCGGAACCTGCGTGCCCAGAACGCCTGTTGACGGTCGACGGGGGCTCGGTGGATCGCGGAGGCCTCGGCGGACTCCTCCCGGAGCACGAAGTAGACCTGGGTCTCGCTCGGGTTGTGGCTGCGGCGCATGATCTGTCGGCCGCCCGGGGCCATGTAGGTGTCGCGGATGTCGGTGTCGGAGGCGATGCGGGGGACGAACCAGTAAGCGGTGTGGATGCCGAGGCGCCAGTACGGGTCGAAGCCCTCCGGGAGGATCGCCCGGCGGATGCGTGATCCCTGGCCGTCCGCGCCGACGAGGAGGTCGAACTCGCCGGACGACCCGTCGGAGAAGTGGGCGACGACCTGGTGCTCGTCCTGGTCGAAGCCGTCCACGCTCGTGCCGAAGACGTACTCGGCGTCGTGCTCGGTCGCGTCGTTGAGGATGCGGACCAGGTCGCCGCGCATGATCTCGTACTCGGACGTCAGGGTCTGGCGGCCCTGTCCGGAGGTGTTGGCCATGATCGTGGCTCTGGCCCTGCCGCGGGCGTCGACGAAGGCGACGCCCTTCTCGTCGACGAGCTTGCTCCGGACCTCGTCGAGGAGGCCCATGCGGCGAACGGCCTCGATGCCCTGGCCGCGGAGGTCGACCTGGGCGCCGGTGGCCCGCAGGGCGGGGAACCGTTCGACGACGGTCACCCGGTGTCCGCCCCGCGTCAGCCAGAAGGCCAGGGCCTGCCCGGCGACTCCGCCGCCGGCGACGAGGACGCGCAAGGAGCGCGCCCCGGAATCCTGTGTCATGTTCATCACCTCAAAATCTATCGGTGAATGATTCTTCTCCAGAGTTGTCTATCGGCGATAGATTGTCAACGTGACGAAGATGAACCGTGGGACCGTGGTCGCCGAGGCGCTCGACCTGCTCGACGAGGTCGGCCTGGACGGCGTCAGCACCCGGCAACTGGCGAAGCGGCTGGGCGTCGAGCAGCCGTCGCTGTACTGGCACTTCCGCACCAAGAAGGACCTCCTGGCCGCGATGGCCCAGGCCGCGATGGCGCCCCACACGAACGCACCGCTGCCGACACCCGGGGACGACTGGCGCGCATGGTTCCTGGAGAACACCCGCAGCTTCCGGCGCACCCTGCTGCTGCGCCGCGACGGCGCCCGCCTGCACGCCGGCTCCACGCCCACCGCTGACCTCGACCGGATCCGCCACAAGATCTCGTTCCTCGTCGCCTCCGGCGTACCCGAGCGCGACGCGCAGATGGCGATGCTGACGGCGAGCCGCTTCACGGTCGGCAGCGTTCTGGAAGAACAGGCGGACGCCGGTCCCGGTCCCGGTCCCGGCGTCGGCCAGGGGCTGCCGACCGACGTGCCGTCCATCGACCCCGAATCGGCGTTCGAGGCGGGGCTCTCTCTCATCGTGGACGGCCTGACCCCGCGCACCACGGCGTAGCAACGGGACCTGCCCGCCTGCCCGCCGCCCTCCGTGCCGCGCCTCGGACGGGGAACGCACGGGGCCCCGCCACTTCCGACGGCGAAGTGGTGAGGCCGGGGAGCCGTGAGCCCTGCGCGCCGAGAGTGGAGCACCGCGGCGATGGTCGTGGACCTGGACCAGCCGGCCGCGTTCGGTGGTGGTCTCGGTGACGCCGTTGGCACCGGTCACCTCACCGTAGGTGTACCGGGAGCCGCGGGCGCGGCCGGGCGGGCCGGCCGTGCATCGCCATCTGCCCGAGAGTGCACAGGCGCTCCGAGACATCGCCCGGTGTGTCACTCGCTCCTGAGATTCAGTCGGACGATTGCTCGACTGTCGCTTTGGCGGAGTGGTGTCGGAGCCGAGCGGCCACGAGTTCCGTCTCGACGAACGTGCCCACCAGGCCGGTCGTCCTCAACTCGTCCGCCATTGAGCGTGCTTGTGCCAGCGACAGGTCGTGGACCTCTCGAAGGGCGCGTAGGACGGGCACGGCACTCGCCTCGGGCGCTGTCGGCCGGAGCCGTGCCGGTCCGTGTTCCGCCAAGAGGAGCCGGCGGATCTCCTCGGGAGTCCGGCAGTCGCTGTCCTGGTCGCACCAGGCGGCGGGGCAGCCCTGGCAGTGGCCCTCGGTTCCCCACCGCGGACGTCCGCGGTCGATGACCTGACCGGTGTCGAGTATCAGCACACCGCCGCGTTCCTCGCATCGCGCTGTGATCCTCACACCCTGGGTGATCACCGTGCTCCTCACGGCGCGGGCGTGGCACCTCGGCTGCCCAGCACGGGCCGCTCGCCCGTGGAACTGGACGCTTCGCGGCGGCCGCTGCTGACGGTCGGTCGGAGGGCACCGGGTAGCCGGATGTGCCTGGCGTGACGTGTGAGACCTCAGGCATGAGGCGTGGGCCGTTGGGCGGTGTCCGGGTCCGACCGCGGTGGACGGACCCGGCCAAGGCCGGTTCGGGTCAGCGCCGACCCCTGGTCCGGCCGCCGGGCGGCAGGCAGGCTCTTGCTCGACGGCAGGAACGAGCAGCCGAGCGGAACCCGGACAGCGTCACCGCGGAACCCACCGGGTCCGGACCACACCCGTGTTGTGCGTGCACCCCGAAAGGAGTCCCTTTCAGCATCAGCTCTCGCACCACGAAAGCCCCTGTGGTCGTCACCCCACCCCCGCCCCGGACGGGCGCCGACGCCACGGGCCGCCCGTAGCAGTCCACTTGGGGCCCACCCGGACGTCACCGGAGCGGGGCGCGCCCACTCCCGCGCCCACTCCCGCGCCCACTCCCGCGCCCACTCCCGCGCCCACTCCGCGCCCGCCGTGCACCCCACGCATGCCCAGCCTGGCCTGCCCCTGACCCGCCCCTGCCGGCACACGGTCGGCTGCGATCTCCTCAGCACCTTCGAAACCTGTCGTGGCCCGACTCCTCGACGACGGCACATCCGACCCAGCGAACGAAGCCTGCGAACGAAGCCTGCGAACGAAGGAAGTGTTTTCCCATGAAGAAGACTCTGCCCAGGGCCCTGCAACTCCTCGTCGTGAGCGCCGTTCTGGCCGGCGGGACCGTGGCCGCGACAAGCCCCGCGTACGCGGCCCTGCCCGACGTTTCCTGCGGCACGATCACCTCCGCCGACACCGCCGCCGCCGCTCAGCTGAACCAACAGCTCACCGGCACCCTGCGGAACGCGGTCACCGCGTACCGGATGTCCTGCGCCCGGGCCATCGTCAACACCGTGCGGGCCATCGGAGTGCCGCAGCAGGCCGAGGTCGTCGCGATCACCACCGCCATCGTCGAGTCCACCCTGCGGAACAACCCGAACATGGAGGACCACGACAGCGTCGGCCTGTTCCAACAGCGGGCGTCGTGGGGCAGCACCGCACAGAGGCTCGATCCGGCGACGACGACCCGCAAGTTCGTCAACGCGCTGCTCTCGACGTATCCGAACAACTCCTGGACGAACAAGCCGATCGGCGAGGTCTGCCAGGGCGTCCAGCGCTCGGCCTACCCCGACCGCTACCAGTACCAGGTGGCCGACGCGCAGCGGATCGTCGACGCCCTCGGCCAGGCCCCCGCAACTCCGGTGGGGATGACGGGATTCGCGTCGGCCGACTTCAACGGTGACGGGAGGGCGGACCTGGCCGCGGTGGACGCGGTGACGGGGAAGATGTTCCTGTACCCGGGCACCGGGGTCGGCACCTTCGCCCAGCGGAGCTTGATCGGCACAGGGTGGGACACCGTCGGCAATGTGACGCCGGGCGACTTCAACGGCGACGGGAAGACCGACCTGGCCGCGGTCGGCGAGGGGGACGGCAACCTGTACATCTTCCCGGGCACCGGTACGGGTGCGTTCGGCACGCCGTGGTCGGCGGGCACCGGCTGGAACAGCCTCGACAACTTCTCCGCCGGAGACTTCAGCGGTGACGGAAAGGCGGACATCGCCGCGGTCGGCACGGGCGACGGGAACCTGTACGTCTATCCGGGCACCGGGACGGGGTACTTCGCGGCTCCGGTCAACGCCGGCACCGGCTGGAACAACCTGGACCGTTTCACCGGTGGCGACTTCAACGGTGACGGCAAGGCGGACATCGCTGCCGTCGGCAAGGGCGACGGCAGCCTCTACGTCTTCCCCGGCACGGGCACCGGTTGGTTCGCCGCCCCGGTGAGCGCCGGTACCGGCTGGAACATCATGCGCGACCTGGTCGGCGGTGACTTCAACGCCGACGGCAGGACCGACATCGCCGCCGTTCAGGCCCCCCGGGGCGCCGCCGGGAACATGTACCTCTACCCCGGCACCGGCCAGAACACCTTCGGCAACCGCACCGCCATCGGCACCGACTGGTAGCCCGGCTCCCCGCACCGGTCTCCGACACCCACCCGCCATTCAGCAGATCGAGGTAGTCAGCCATGTCCAGGACCAGCCGCTTCCGCCGCGCCTCCGTGCTCGCCCCGCTGCTCGCCGCCGTCGCCGCGGCCGGCCTGAGCGCACCGCCCGCCCAGGCCGGCTCCTCCCTCGGCGGCTCCGTCAACCGGTCCGAGATCCTGCCGCGCGCCCAGTACTGGGATGCCCAGGACGTCCAGTACAACCAGGGTGCGACGTACGGGGACGGCGACGGCCACTCCTACCGCACCGACTGCTCGGGGTTCATCGCGATGGCCTGGCACCTGTCGGCCACCGGCCTGGGCTCGGCAACCACCCAGACCCTCGACAGCCGGTCGCTGACCACGCGCATCAACAAGGGCGACCTGCGCCCCGGTGACGCGCTGGACAACATCAGCGACCACGTCGTGCTCTTCGTGCGGTGGAACAACCAGGCGAACGGGGACTTCACCTACCTCCACCAGTCGAACTCGCGGACCGACATGACCTACGGGAGCGGGAACGTCTACAGCGGAAACATATCGAGCTACCCGGCGAGCAGCTACGTGGCTCTGCGGTACAACAAGGTCGTCGAGGACAACAGCACCCCTCCGCCGGCCACTCCGGTGGGGATGACGGGGTTCGCGTCGGCCGACTACAACGGTGACGGGAGGACCGACCTGGCCGCGGTGGACGCGGCGACGGGGAAGATGTTCCTCTACCCGGGCACCGGTGTCGGTACCTTCGGCGAGCGGAGCCTGATCGGCACCAACTGGGACTCGCTGACCAGTATGACGCCGGGTGACTTCAACGGTGACGGAAAGGCGGACATCGCCGCCGTCGGCAAGGGCGACGGGAAGCTGTACATCTACCCCGGTACCGGCACCGGCGCGTTCGGAACGCCCTGGTCGGCGGGCACCGGCTGGAACAGCCTGGACCGTTTCACGGGCGGTGACTTCAACGGTGACGGCAAGGCGGACATCGCGGCGGTGGGTACGGCCGACGGGAACCTGTACGTCTATCCGGGCACCGGGACGGGGTACTTCGCGGCTCCGGTCAACGCCGGCAACGGCTGGAACAACCTGGACCGTTTCACCGGCGGGGACTTCAACGGTGACGGGAAGGCGGACATCGCCGCCGTCGGCAAGGGCGACGGCAGCCTCTACGTCTTCCCCGGCACCGGCACCGGTTGGTTCGCCGCCCCGGTCAGCGCCGGTAGCGGCTGGAACATCATGCGCGACCTGGTCGGCGGTGACTTCAACGCCGACGGCAGGACCGACATCGCCGCCGTCCAGGCACCTCCGCGGTCCACCGGCGACATGTACCTCTACCCCGGCACCGGCCCGAACGCCTTCGGCAACCGCACCGCCATCGGCACCGACTGGTAGGTCCCGACGAGGCACCTGCCGTGACACCGCGAACCCGCCGGGCCCATGGCCCGGCGGGTTCCCGCGTCCGGCCCGAGGAGCAGCGGACCGGGCGGCGTGAACGGCGGTGGCCGGGGCCGACCGGCGCGCCCCAGGAAGCCGCACGTTGCGCGAGATTGACCGCCGGAGGTACCAAGCCCTGCTTCGAGCGCGTTCAATCTCGCGATCTACCTCCTGTGCCTGCTGCCGCTCCTGCTGCTCCTGAGCGGGCCCGGTTCCGGTTCGCTCACGGTCGAGACCGGCCTTGCGGACCCGGCTCCGAGGGAGCCGACTCCTGCGGAGCCGCCGGACGACCCGGTCCCGAGGTCGGGTCAGAGCAGCAGGACGCCCGTGACGGCCGCTGCCGCGACGAGGACCAGGAACACCACATTGATCGCGATGTCGGAGCGCACCGAACGCTGTTGGGCCGTGTGGTCGAGGACGAATCCGGCGGGGTCGTCGGCGGGGTAGTGGACCGTCAGGTGCCGCCCGTACGAGTCGGCCGGATCCGGCACCCCCGTGTCGCAGTGCGCGATGACGGCCGCGCCCTCGCGGGTGGTGAACGCCACCACCGGTGTGACCGTGGTGGAGGTGCTGCCCTCGGCGTCGGTGGTGACGTCCCGGAGTACCGCGACGATCCGGCCTTCGGCGGCGACCATCGAGGCCAGCCGCTCACGGCGGTGCCTGGTGTCGCGCACGTTCCCCGGCAGGTAGCAGACGCCGATGAGGGCCCACGGCCCGCAGACGCCGATCAGCGCCCACGGCCAGCCGCGGTCGACCGCGGCGGCGACCACCAGACCGGCGTACAGCAGGAACAATGCCGTGTTCGGCCAGCCCAGCCCGCGACCGCCCGCCTGCGGGTCCGCGGTGAACCGGTAGTCGTGCGGCCTGCCGCGCGGGTAGCGGACCCCGATCTCCCGGCCCGTCCACGCGGCGGTGATCGTCTCACCCTGCTCGCCGTGCTCTCCGTCGTTCGTCACCACGACCCGCGCGCCGCTGGACGGTTCGCGGTAGGACACCACCACCGGGATTCCGCCGCGCCGGGAGCCGCCGTGCCGGGGCGCCCGCACCTGCTCGATCCGTCCCGGGACCCGCACCGCCCGCTGCTCGCGTGTCATCCCGGCCAGCGACCTGCCGTACCCCACCAGCGCGACCGCGCCCAGCACCCCGCACCACAGCGCCAGGTACCCGTGCCACCCCATCGCCCGTCCCTCCTGCCGTTCCGACCCCGCTGCTCCGCCGGCCCGTTGCTCCACCGGCCCGCGCCACCGCGACCCACCGCTCCTGCGCGCCCTCAACGGGCCGGGCTGCGCCGCACCACCACGCCCCGCCCGTCCGCCTCCAGCGAGGCCGGGCCGCCGGCCCCGGTCACGCCGATCCTGATCGTGAGCGCACCGGCCAGGCGCTCCGCGGAGAGCTGCCAGGTGCCCGGCGCGTCGACACCGAGCGTGGTCCTGGCCTCCTCGACCAGCGCGGGCAACCGGTCGAAGGGCAGCGACCGCGGGTCGAACGCCGGGGCGCTCACCCCGGCGGGGGCGAACACCACCGTCAGCAGCTGCTCCCGCACCACGACGGTCAGCGCCTGCTTGCCGTCCCCGCCCCCGGTGAGCGACTCGACGGCCTCCCGCAGCACGCCCCGGTCCAGCACCGACCGGCCGGGTCCGAAGGCCACCGTGCCGGTGGTCGAGGAGGCGACCGTGGCCGTCACCGAGAACGTGCTCGTGCTCGTGCTCGTGCTCGACGAGGTGACGGGGACGGGCTGGGCGGCGGGCGCGTCGGTGTCCTTCCCGAACAGCTCGGCCCGCATGAGCAGCACCACGGCGGCCGCGCCGAGCAGCACCCCGAGGAGAGTGGTCAGGCTCCAGGCGCAGCCCTCCTGACGGTCTGCCACCACGGCCGGCCCGGGTGCCGGCTCCAGGACGGCGCCGGCCGCCCGGTCCTCCCACTCCGGGGTCGGCCGCTTCACGATCCGCAGCAGCCACGGCCGGTCCGGAGGGTAGCGGACCACCAGGACCGTGCCCGGCCGGTAGTCGGTGAGTTCGGAGACGTGCACGTCCTGGGTGATCCGGATGCGGAAGGCGGGCGCCAGGTCCGGGGCGACGGTCAGGTCGAAGCGCACCGGGACGTCCGTCTCCTCGACCGTGCGCATCTCCCGTCCGTCGATCAGCGCCAGTGCCGTGAGGGGAGCCAGGGCGCCCTCCCGGGCCCGGCGCGGCGCGCTGACAAGGCGGAACAGCAGTGCGTAGGCCGCGAGCAGGGCCGGTCCGGCGACGATCAGCGGGACCTTGCCGAGAGTGCAGCCGACGACGAAGGCGGCCAGCGACACCCCGATCACGCCGCCGGTCAGGAATCCCCTGGCGAGGTCTAGGGGAGCGGCACCGGTGGGCGGTGCGATCGTGGCGCTTGTCATACGGGTGATTCTGTCCGCCGAGGGCGACTGCGGACAGGGGTCGGTACGCGTTCGATCGATCATTTTCCCGGTCGACCGTCATGACGGTCCGTCGGCTGGTGGCGATGACGACCCGACAGTGACGACCCGGCGATGACGGCCCCGCGACGACGCTACCGGCCGCGGACCCCGGGGGGCTGGGTCCCCGAGGCCGTGGTCGAGTCCGTGGACGGCTGACCCCCGCGCTCGCGGGGAGGACGTTGATCAGGACCGTACGCCAGTAGTCGCGCGCGGCTGCGCTCGCGGGGAGGACGTCACCTCGACCGCCCGTCGTCGGCGATCATCCGCGTGCGGCTGCGCTCGCGGGGAGGACCTTTCGCGACCTGCACCGTTCTCGCGACTCTGCAAACTCTTGACTAACCTTCGGGAACACATTCGGGCTGGCCTGTTGAGGTATCAAGGAGCAGCGCCCATCGTGGCAGACACCGGCGACGTGGTACCCCGTTTTCGTTGCTGTCCGCTATACAACAGGGGGACGTCGGCTGCGGCTGCCTCCACGCTTGATGGGAGGACCGCCTGAGCGTCTCCGAACCGGCGTTGCCGATCGGCTGACGCCCGCGCTTGTGGAGAGGACAACGCGGTGACCCAGCGGGCGTTGGTCCTGGACGGCTGACCCCCGCGCCTGCGGGGAGCAAACCCCGCACTTGCGGGGACCCTGATGGTCGGAGTGACGTACGACCGCGGGGGTGAGAGCAGCAGCTCGACGCCGTACGACGAACTCGCCCGCTGACCCCCGAAGGTACGGGGAGGACCCTTCGTCTACACGGCCAGGCCGAGGCGCTGGCGGCTGACCCCCGCCTATGCGGGGAGGACTCCGACCAGGCGGTCTTGAGGTGGTCGACCACGGCTGACCCCCGCCTATTTGCGGGGAGGACGCGGTCCGGGCCGGTCAGTTGAGGTGTCAAGGAGCAGCGTCCATCGTGGCAGGCCTCGGTGGCACCGTGTCCCTCCTCGCTCTGTGAGCCGGCGCTCCTGCGGGCACAGCAGGAAGAAGGGGAGACAGAGCCTGGCGTACAGACCGACGGCCGACCCCCGCCGGCGCGAGGAGGGCGTGACCTTCGCCCGACGGAGACTCTTCTCCTCCGGCTGGCCCCCGCGCACACGGGGAGGACTCGGGATCGGTCGCGGGACGGGGGGCGGCTGACCCCCGCGCTCGCGGGGAGGACCTCGCGGACGATCGGGCACGACAGGCACAGGGCCGGCAGCCCCCGCGCCTGCAGGGAGGACACGAACTGACGTGACAGCAGGCTCAGGACGTCCGGCTGACCCCCGCGCCTGCGGGAGGACCTGCACAGCAGCTGGAGGACTACAAGGCTCAGCGGCTGACCCCCGCGCCTGCGGGGAGGACACGATCCGACTGCCCATGTACGGTGGTGGCGGCGGCTGACCCCCGCGCCTGCGGGGAGGACGACACCTCCGACACGTTCGGTGACTTCGACTCCGGCTGACCCCCGCGCCTGCGGGGAGGACCTTCGCGACCTGCGACGTTCTCAGGGCTTTGCCATTTCTTGACCAGCCTTCGAGGAGCACATTCGAGCTGGCCTGTTGAGGTGTCAAGGAGCAGCGTTCATCGTGACAGACATGGCCGACGCGACGGGTCGGTTTGGTGGTCGGCCGGGCTTTCGGGAGGCCGGCAGTCGGCCGTGCGGCGTGGAAGCGGCCCCTGCCTCAAGCACGATCCCGCCGACTGACCCCCCGTGGGCGCGGGGAGGACCCGGTCTGTTCGTCGACCAGGCGGCGCGCGTTCGGCTGACCCCCGCGCTCGCGGGGAGGACTCTGCCGTGACGCCGTAGCGCGCGACGAGCTGCGGCTGACCCCCGCGCCTGCGGGGAGGACTTCGTTTCCGTTGACTTGGAGTAGTCGCGGACCGGCTGACCCCCGCGGGCACGGGGAGGACGTCGAGGCGCTCGCGCAGGATGTCCAGCTCGGCGGCTGACCCCTGCGGGCGCGGGGAGGACGATGTCGCGGATGCCGAGGTGGGTGCGCAGGCCGGCTGACCCCCGCGGGCGTGGGGAGGACGGTCGGCGGACGAAGTTGCCGCGCCCGTGAACCGGCTGACCCCCGCGGGCGCGGGGAAGACGCCAAAATGATCCGGTCCGCCATCGAGTACGCCGGCTGACCCCCGCGGGCGCGGGGAGGACATCGGGGTCAGGTTGCCGATCCGGCGGCCCGCCGGCTGACCCCCGCGGGCGCGGGGAGGACGCGGCACCGCGCCAGCAAAAGCGAACGGGCGCCGGCTGACCCCCGCAGGCGCGGGGAGGACCGCTGTGTTCGGAGTCCGGACCGCGCGACCAGCGGCTGACCCCCGCGGGCGCGGGGAGGACCCTTCGCGACCTGCACTGTTCTCGCGACTTTGCAACTTCTTGACCGACCTTCAAGGAACACATTCGGGCTGGCCTGTTGAGGTATCAAGGAGCAGTACTCATCGTGGCAGACACCGGCCACAGTCCGTGCGGAAGGGACGGCTACGAATCCGAGTGGGACGGCCTGGAGGACGGCCGACCCCTGCGGGCGCGGGGAGGACCAGGCCCGCATATACATCGCCGAGCTGGCGGTCGGCTGACCCCCGCGCCTGCGGGGAGGACCGGGTCCGGTCTGTTCGCCGCATCACCTGGAACGGCTGACCCCCGCGCCTGCGGGGAGGACCCGAACCCGGCGGTGTCCGGCACCACCTTGACCGGCTGACCCCCGCACCTGCGGGGAAGACGACGGGTGGGCGGCCCTGGTGGTCGCGCAGGGCGGCTGACCCCCGCACCTGCGGGGAAGACACGGCGGTGCGGCCCTCGGCGGGGACGTTCTCCGGCTGACCCCCGCGGGCGCGGGGAGGACCATCGAGGGCTCGGTCCTGCCAGGGACTGGGCCGGCTGACCCCCGCGGGCGCGGGGAGGACGCCGGCGTGGACCCAGCCGGTTTGGCTGCGGGCGGCTGACCCCCGCCTGCGCGGGGAGGACTGGGGCTCGTAGAGGGTGATGCCGCCGATGACCGGCTGACCCCCGCCTGGGCGGGGAGGACGACACCCAGCCCCCGCGCAATGCGGAACAAAACGGCTGACCCCCACCTGCGCGGGGCCGACAACGTCCGGCTCACCCGCGCCCAGCAGTCTGACGCCCGCTGATACAGGGAGGACTTGCCGAAGAAGCCTCGGCCTGGGCGAGATCCGGCTGACCCCTGCGGGTGCAGGGAGGACAAGAGCAGGACCCCGAGGCCGAATCAGGCCGGAGGCTGACCCCCGCCTGCGCGGGGAGGACACGATGTCGGCCTCGGGCCAGGGGCCCGTTTCTCGGCTGACCCCCGCCTGCGCGGGGAGGACTTCTCGGCGATGACCTTGCGCACCGGGGGGAGCGGCTGACCCCTGCGGGCGCGGGGAGGACAGCACCCGCTTCATCCTCGGCTGGATGCCCTTCGGCTGACCCCCGCGGGCGCGGGGAGGACCCGCAGGGCTCTGACCTGCGGCGGACGGAATTCGGCTGACCCCCGCGGGCGCGGGGAGGACCGGGAGACGGCGCTCGCCCTGGCCGACGAACGCGGCTGACCCCCGCAGGCGCGGGGAGGACGGCCTGGCCGTCGGCCTCGCCATCCCCCTCCACGGCTGACCCCCGCGGGCGCGGGGAGGACACGAGACTCTGCGTGACGGGGTCGGGGTCGTCCGGCTGCTCCCCCACGGGCGCGGGGAGGACACGAGACTCTGCGTGACGGGGTCGGGGTCGTCCGGCTGCTCCCCCACGGGCGCGGGGAGGACGTGGATCGCCTCTAGCCGCGCTTCGTCGACCACGGTTGACCCCCGCGGGCGCGGGGAGGACGCAGTACGGACCATCCAGCGCGGCGGCAGCCGCGGTTGACCCCCGCATCCGCGGGGAGGACTCATCCCCGCGGATGCGGGGAGCAGGCGGACAGTGCCGCCGAGGTGCTGGTGTGGCGGGGATCATCCCCGCGGACGCGGGGAGCAGCGGGCACCGACAGGTAGGTGCGCGCGGGTACGGGGGATCATCCCTGCGGACGCGGGGAGCAGCTCTACAAGACCGTTTCTGAGCTTCGCGAGAAGGGATCATCCCCGCGGACGCGGGGAGCAGGTTCGTGACCTGCGGGTCTGTCCGACGAGAACACGGAATTCTGCAGCTTCCAGAGATCCGGGCATTTCGGGCACTCCCACAAGTATCCCGAGAACACAGCCCACCTCGTGCAAGCCAACCGAGCCTCTGCCTGTCCTCGCGCTCGCGGGGTGACCGGCATGTCGATCGTTACGGTCCGGGCCGGTCTGTGGAGGTGTCAAGGAGCGCTGTCCATCGTGGCAGACGGCGACGACACCCGTGGCGCGATTCCACCGCGAGGGACTCGCCGACCAAGCGCTTCCGCAGGAGGAACCCCGTGTTGTCCGCGGACAACACGGCCAGCCATCGACCACGGAGCGCAGGGAAAGCAGAGCTGCCACAACCCCGACCGTCGGACAGTCAAGATCACCCCCGCCTCCGCAGGGAGAGGTGACGAACGGCCGACCCCGGCGGACGCGGGGAGGACGTCACCGCCGGCTCCGACGACAACTGGCCGTCCGGCCGACCCCCGTGCTTGCGGGGAGGACGCCGAGCCCGCCCCGACGACTCGCGACATCGTCGGCTGACCCCCGCGCCTGCGGGGAGGACCTGGTCTACGGCGGCGCCGCCGCCGCGGCCACCGGCTGCCCCCCGCGCCTGCGGGGAGGACGACAAGGGCCGGCGGTTGCAGCCGGACTCCCGCGGCTGACCCCCACGCCTGCGGGGAGGACGTGCCGATGCCGTCGGTCATTGCTCCGTAGAGCGGCTGACCCCCGCGCTCGCGGGGAGGACGAGTTCAGGGCGGCCACGGCTGCGGCGTCCGTCGGCTGACCCCCGCGAGTGCGGGGAGGACGCGGTGCCCGGCATCCGGGCCAACCTCGACCACGGCTGACCCCCGCCCGCGCGGGGAGGACGTTGAGGACGACGCGGATGTCCCCGTCCGGGGCGACTGACCCCCGCCTGCGCGGGGAGGACGACGGCAGCTTCTCGACCGCGTACCCGATCGTCGGCTGACCCCCGCCCACACGGGGAGGACGAAGCTGCGCACCGTCCGGGCGCCGGCGGCAACGGCTGACCCCCACGCCTGTGGGGAGAACCCGGGGCTCGCGGCGGGAGTTGCCCTCCCCGCCGGCTGACCCCCGCGCCTGCGGGAAGGACTCGTCCACCCGGCCGACGAGGACGACGAATAGCGGCTGACCCCCCGCGCCTGCGGGGAGGACACCTCCCTCGCGGCGACCTGGTGCTGGTGGACGGCTGACCCCCGCGGGTGCGGGGAGGACCCCCGTTCCCGCCCGGCTGGTGGATCTGCCTGCGGCTGACCCCCGCAGGTGCAGGGAGGACAGCCACGGCTACCCGGACTTCACCTGGTCCGACGGCTGACCCCCGCGGGTGCGGGGAGGACTTACCGGCCTCCGTGCCCGCCTTCTCCATCTGCGGCTGACCCCCGCGGGGCGGGGAGGACATCACCGAGGCCAGCCAGCCCGACAACGTCGTCGGCTGACCCCCGGGCCTGCGGGGAGGACGTCTCCCTGCTCACCGTCCCCGGCCTCGGCGACGGCTGACCCCCGCGCCTGCGGGGAGGACCCTTCGCGACCTGCGGCGTTCTCGGTACTTTGCAGTTTCTTGACCAGTCTTCGAGGAGCACATTCGAGCTGGCCTGTTGAGGTGTCAAGGAGCAGCGTCCATCGTGGCAGACGGTGACGACACCGTAGTGGGCTTCCACCGCGGGGGACTCGTCGGTCGGGCGTTCCGCAGGAGGAGCCTCCGTGTTGTCCGCGGACAACACGGCCGACCACTGACCACTGATGGCGGTTCCTGGGGAGGGGTGTTCACGAGAGGTGCTGACCGGTGGCTTCGCGGCGGGGCTGGAGATCGCTTCCCATCGGTGCGGTGATCGTTTCCCGTTCCGTGCCGCCCGTGCTGCAGCGACTACGGGTGAGGCGGGCATGAGGGGGATGGCGGGCACGCCGAGGAGGCGGCTAAGGTCACCGGCACGTGTGAGGTGCGAAGGGGAGTGCAGGCGGTGGGCGACTACCTGGACAGGATCCAGCGGCTGATGCCGCCGCCTGAGCGGGTGCCCCGTGTGGACTGGGGTGCAGCCCCGGTGCACGCTGGCTTCCGGTTTCCGTCCGACTACCGTGCATTCGTGGACCGGTACGGGGCGGGGAGCGTCGGGAACGAGTTGGGCATCCTCACACCGCTCATGAGCGGCTCCTGGTTCGGTGCCACGAATGGGTTCGAGGCCATGACCGGGTACACCGAGCACGAGGTCGGGCGGGCCATGCGGGAGATGCGCGAGGTGTGGCCGGACAATTTCCCGTTCTCGTTCCACCCGGAGCCGGACGGCCTGCTGGCCTGGGCCCGGAATCCGAACGGGGACGTCTGTTTCTGGCATATGAACGCTTCTGACGCCGACGCGTGGCCGGTCTATGTGTGGGAGCGCGGCCGTCGCAGTTCGGAAGCCTGGTCGCGCTACGACCACGGCATGACCGGGGTCGTCCACGACGCGCTGACCGGCGCCGAGCCATTGAGCAGGCTGCTGGTCTCCGCAGCCTCACAGGAGCGGCAGACCTGGTTCGGCGCCGCGTAACGCGGCCTCGCACCGCGGTGGCAAGGACCGGCGCCCGAGGCCGACATCCCACCCGCCCGGTTGAGTGTCGCACCAGGCTGACAAGGTGGACCTCATGGACAACGGCTGACCCCCGCGCCAGCGCGCGGGGGGGCCTGGCAGGTGAACAACGAGGCCACCAGCGTCCCGGCTGACCCCCGCGCCTATGGCGAGGACAGGACCTGGACTGGTACTTCGCCGGCGGGGGCAGGCTGCCCCCGCGCCTGCGGGGAGGACACGCACTGCATCTGGCCGGCCTGGGCGAACTCCGGTTGACCCCCGCGCCTGCGGGGAGGACCGCTGGGGCGGGCCGTACGGTCGCGTACCCCGCGGGTGCGGGGAGGACTCCTGGACCTTCGTCAGGTACTCGATCAGCGCCGGCTGACCCCCGCGGGTGCGGGGAGGACATCCGGTGGCCGGCGGCGTGGTTCGACTCGACTGGCTGACCCCCGCGCTCGCGGGGATGACGTGCTCCGCGAGGCCAAGGCCGCGGGCTACATCGGCTGACCCCCGCTTGCGTGGGCAAGACCCGTCGCTCGCGGCGTCGTCGTACAGGCTGTACGGCTGACCTCCGCGCCCGCAGGGAGGACCCGGGTTCGCACTGTCGGCGGACCAACGACTGCGGGTGACCCTCGCCCGCGCGGGAAGAACCCGGCCACCAACGTCCACGACATGGGGTTCGCCGGCTGACCCCCGCCCGCGCGGGGAGAACCCGGCGGGGAACCCGGGCAGCCCTGGCCAGGACGGCTGACCCCCGCGGGCGCGGGGAGGACAGGTGCGTCTCATCGAAGAAAATCCAAGTCTCCGGCTGGCCCCCGCGTCTGCGAGGAAGTTTCCTCTGTGGACAGCGCTCACGCTCGGGCCCGCCTTGTCCCAGGACAGCCGGGACGACTGTCCGGTCGCCTTCCGGCCGAAGGAGGTCACCGAGACCGGACGGTGGCGCAGGTGAACAGGGTGTCCTGGAGCAGTGTCGGGGTGACGGCGATCCCGGTGAGGTGCTCCGCGAGTGCGAATGCCGCTGGTGAGGACAGGTCGGTTTCGGGAGCTTGCTCCTCGAAGTGGAAGCCGGTCTGCTTCATGACATCCAGGAGTTCGTCGGGCGTGGTGCCCCAGCGTTCGTCCGGGTACATGGGGTCGAAGCACAGTCGCAGGACCTGGTCCTCCGCCCAGAGGAACGTGCCGAGGCCGTTGACGTTGACGAAGTGGGAGACCCAGCAGGCCCCGGCGGAAGCCGGGACGGCTCGGTCCTCGGTAACACCGAGGTAGCCGTTGGGCTCGATCAGCAGCGTCCAGACTCCGACCGTGGTCGTGGCGACCAGCTGGCGCTCGCCCCGCTCCGGTTCGTCGTGCGCGAACGCGGCGTCGACGACCGCGGCTATGCCGTGCAGAGGAGCCTCCGGCCGGCCGTCGAGCCGGGACAGCAACTCGGTAGGTGACAGGCCGCGGACCAGGGTGAAGCAGTACGCATCGGCGATGTCCGGAAAGTCGTTCTCGAACCACGCGTAGTCCGCACCTGTCCTCGTCATACCGTTCATCCTTCACCCCACCTCCGACAACAAAGGCCGGCTACCCGATACGGCGCCACCGGCGCCCCGGTGCGGGAACGGCTCCGTCCCCGGCGGACCCGCCGCCGCCTGGCCGCACCACGACGGCGAGCCGCCAGCCCTCGAGAACACCGTGATCCGCCCGGCCGTGGAGAAGCTCCCCATCGCCGACTGGCCCCCGCCTGCGGGGAAGACCGCTTCTTCATCGTGGCCTCTGCCAACCGTTTGCCCGGCCGCCCCCGTCTGCGCGGGAAGGACCCTCCAGTGGCTGGCTGGTGTGTTGCCCTCCCCGGTTGGCCCCCGCCTGCACGAGGAAGAAACGGCCCCTCCGGGCAGGTCTGTTGAGGGGTCAAGGAGCAGTACTCCATCGTGGCAGATGTCGGCAAGGCTGTGCCGGGGGTTCACGGTTGGCCAGGTTTCGGGGGCGAGTGCTCATCTGTGAGGAACAGCGGAACCTGTGCGGCGGTGAGCTTGGCCTCGTCAAGCTGGCGGTTCTCGTCGGCAGTCCGTTCGTAACAGGGAGAGGCGTTCTGTGTCAGCCTGAGTGGCTTTCCGACGCAGGCCGGTCCGCCGTCTTCGGGGCGGTATTTGGGGGCGATCCAGTGGATGGAATGTACTTTATGTGTCAGTTTGGCATGCTTTGAGCCAGAATTGACTGCTGGACTGATGGGTCGACAGACGCTAGAGTGGCGGACATGTTGAAACAGTAGAGATGATGATGCATCGCAAGACTGAATGGGCAGCTCCCTTCTGGAGCCTGCTTAACAGTCAGGCGCCCTGGAGTATTTCGCGTGACGCGGAGTTCTCAAGGGGATAAGTGTGTCTTCATGTATTTATGCGTCAGGTCCCTGGGATGCCCAGGGGCCTTTTTTGTTGCCCTGAAACCCCTGCACCCCCCTTTGGGTGTGGGGGTTTTGCCTTCACGGGAACTCCTCTCCGCTCGGCGGAGACTCATAGAAAGAGACTTGAATGTACACGGTCAACAATGTGGAGACGACGGTCACCGTCCGAATCGACGGGGACGGCACAATGACCGCTGACGGAGCGATCCAGGGCCCGGCCGAGATCACGGTGCAACGGACAATGACCATGTTCCAGGTCCACCAGCCGTCGGCGGCCGCAGCCGAACACACGACTCTGCCGACAGGCGCCAAGCCACAGGACGTCCAGAGCGACGAGCCCACCCCCAGCAGGGCTTCAAGGCTCCGCACACGTGCAATCGCCCTGATCGAGCAGATCGCCAAGTTCGCACACATCGTGCTCGCAGCCGATCCAGTTGTTCAGATCCTCCGGGATGCACTCCCTTTCTGACCCGACCGTCCAGCCCTTCCAGAAGATCCTCCTCGTGTCCCTGCCCATCCTGCGAGAGAGGCAGGGACACGAGAGGTTCGAGGTCGTCAACAGGAACAGTCGCCCTCCTTGCACAGGTACCGGGCAGCCACAGGGTCACCCCTACGCCAACGGGGAGCACCCGTCGAGCTCCTGGAGGGGGGTCAGCTCTCGGCTGACCCCCGCAGACGCGAGGAGAACAACGCCCGTGCCCGCAGGGGCGGCCATGTCACCGGCCGCCCCTGCGGGCACGGGGAGGACAGCCTGGTGAGCAACGCCCTGACTCGCATGTCCGGCTGAGCCCCGCCTGTACAGGGAGGGCATCCGCCTGGACTCAGTGGATGGTCTGTTCGGCGGCTGCCCCACGCTCGCGGGAAGCACCCTCCGGTGGCCGGCTGGGGCGCTGCCCTCCCCGGCTGCCCCCGTCCGTACGGGGAGAGGCTCTCGACGTCGCGCCGGGCACCGGTCTTTCGCCCGGCCGACATGGATCCGAGACGCTCCGTACCGATCGGTCTGTCGGCGTGGTCACACATCGGTGGCTCTCGGTACGAGCCTGACGGGGACGGCGCGTGGTGGTACCGCGTGGGCGGCGTGGCAGCGTTCCTGTTCCCGGGCCCAGATCTTCAGGAGGGCTTCCTCGGAGCGCGGGACCGCGAGGCCCAGGTCCTCGAGGATCCCTCGGAAGTAGGGGACCGGTCCTCCGCCGGGCGCCACCACGAGTGAGGACAGCAGTGGTGCGTCAGTGTCGTCGGTGCACCGTTCGGCTTCTACCAGCCGTCGTCGGCGCTCGGTGTCGCTGGTGTTCCTGACACTGCCGAGCAGGGGCCATCCGATCGTGCCGCCTTCCCGTGCCACGGCCACCAGGCGCTGTCGCAGCTGCCTTACCGTCTGCGGTACTACGGGCGGCTGGGAGGCAGAGGCTTCGGCCGATCGGGACGGCTCTTCCGGGCCCGGGGCCGGGGATGCTGCGGGAGTTGCCGGCCGGGCGTCCTTGCGGGTGCCGGCGAGGTCCGGTTGTGACCGGAGGGGCTTTCGTGCGTCTGTGACGGCGGCTTCGAGTCGGGCGATCGTGTCTCCCAGGAGGGTGATGCCGCGTTCGTCGAGCAGCGTTCTGCGGGTGCTCTCGAGGTAGCGGCGGGCGAGCCGAAGCTCCGCTCTGAGTGCTTTCCCCGGGCTCCCGGGTGTCGTCTTTGCCAGGGTCCGGCCCTGGGCGGTCAGGTGTTCCAGGCGGGCGCGGTCCGCCGCGACGCGTTCGGCCGTGACACGTCGGCCGGTGTTGGCTCCTCGGCCTGCTGCCGGCGGGCGTCGCCGGGCGGGGCGGGGGATGTCGAGGGGAAGGACCTCGGGGACGGCCGCGTCGAGGGAGAGTGCGGGAGGCATGGTGCGGGCGGGCAGTCCGTACTTGGCGAACGCACGGTCGGTCTCGCGCTGGCACCACCGCTTCAGGTGGGCTTTCGACGAGGGACGTCCCAGTCCGAGGTCCTCCACCACCAGGTGCAGGTACGGGAGCGGTTCGCCGGCGTCGGTTCGGATGAGGGCGGAGAGAACTGGGTCGTTGTGGTGGAAGACGTGGTCCACGCCTGCGAGGACGGTGCGGAGCTCCGCGTCGCTGTGGTCGGACAGGTCGGCGCCGATCGTCTGCTGCAGGCGGCTCCAGGTGGGTCGGGTTCCCCATCGTGCGTGGAGCTCCAGGGCTTCGCGCAGTGCGGTGACCAGTTCGTCCCCTTCCAACCGTCGGCCGGGGGTTTCCTCGTCCTTCCGTGCGGTCGATGGGGCCTGTGTGCGGGCCGCAGTGTCAGGGCTGCGGCGCGCGGCCTGGATGTTCCTCACGGCCGCAGTGTTCAAGCCTTCGTCGTCGAACGCGGCCTCGGAGAAAGGGGTCCAGGTGGTGTCGCCGGCAGGCTGTTGGACGCCCAGGTAGGGGCAGCGCGAAGCACCTCGTGTCTCGAACCGGATCCGGAAGACGTATCCCTGTTCGTCGAAGAGCTCCCGTGGTGCGGTCCTGCCCTGGCCGAAGATCCAGTCTGTGCGGTCCTGGCCAGGACGGACCAGCTCGTCCGCCGGTGCCTGTGGCCTGTCGGGCCCGTGTCCCAGCCGGAACCGGAGACGCCGTCCTTCGGAGAGGGTCACATCGATCCCGGCTGCCGGCTGTCCTTCGGACCAGACAACCCCACCGCGCAGACCGCGTCCCGTCATCCACTCGTGCAGGGCCTGCTTCATGAACAGATGATCGGCACTGGCCTCACCCGTGGCCGTCCTCGCACAAGTGTGGTGCGGGTGGTGGGCGAAATGGCAAACCTTCTCCTGATAAAGACGGTCAGTCAGCGGCTCGCCGCAGCCTCCGAGCAACGTCCCGCACCAGTACGTGTAGTCAGGATGCCTCCGCCGCCAAACAGCCAGCACTGCGGCCTCGGTCGGGAGAATGATCGCCCTGTCGGAGTTTCTGTTCCCGATCACAGCGGTCTGTATCCGGCGGTGATCGACGAAAAGCGGTGGCATACAGACACTCCGGCGACGATCGCGGCGCGAAACGAACCATCTCGATGGTGCCATGCCGTTCTGCGCGACATCGCCCTGATCGTCGAACTGGGCCCCGGTACTGGCTGACCCCCGCGCTTGGGGGAGGACTCAGCTCACCGGCCACGGGCTCACCCCCTCGCCGGCTGACCCCCGCGCTTGCGGGGAGGACACAACCCTCGCGCGCGGGCGTCGCTCGCGTGCCGGCTGACCCCCGCGGGCGCGGGGAGGACACCTGCTCCTGCTCCATCGCGCCGGAGATGCCCGGCTGACCCCCGCGTTCGCGGGGAGGGCACCGCAGTGGTCGCCGAGGCCGCACGAAGGGACGGTTGACCCCCGCGTTCGCGGGGAGGACTGTTGACCACGCAGAGGGGCCGAACTATCACTCGGCTGACCCCCCGCGCTCGTGGGGGAGGACTCATCCGGTAGGAGCCACCCACTCGCCGGGGCCCACCGGGTTCAGGGCCGGCGCGTCCCCGGGAGGACTGCTGCCTGAGGTGCGGCCCACAGAGGGATCACCTCGAGCGTGGCGGCAGAGCTCGGGGAAGCGTCCTCGGAGACGGGCCGAGGGACGGTGATGATCGGCCGGCCGATCCCAGCACGGGCGGCTCAGCGGTGATGCCGGCTGCGGGATCACCCCCGCGGACGCGGGGAGCAGGCTGCGGGTGCCGTTCCCGCGTGCTGGCCGGGGGGATCACCCCCGCGGACGCGGGGAGCAGGTGACGGCGCCCTCGGCGACCCGCTGCACTTCTGGATCACCCCCGCGGACGCGGGGAGCAGGCGGTGCCAGGGCCGGCTGGCGGTCTGTAGTGGGGATCACCCCCGCGCCTGCGGGGAGGACGGCGGAGAGAGCACCGCGTAGCAGCCCTCACCCGGCTGACCCCCGCGGCTGCGGGGAGGACTTCCATCAGCAGCAGCGGCGTGATCCGGCGGGCGGCTGACCCCCGCGCTGGCGGGGAGGACAAGCGGTCCGCCATGGAGTTCATCGAGCTGAACGGCTGACCCCCGCCTCTACGGGGAGAACGTCCTCGGCCGCCATGACCAGGCCGCGGACGCCGGCTGACCCCCGCGCCTGCGGGGAGGACGGCGGCACTGCCTACGTGCTGCACCTGAAGGGCGGCTGACCCCCGCGCCTGCGGGGAGGACAGCTTCTTGATGATCAGGTTGATGATGCCGAACGGCTGACCCCCGCGGCGCGGGGAGGACCGCCTGGTCGAAGACCCGGGACCGCGTGGTGGCGGCTGACCCACGCGCCTGCGGGGAGGACCGCTGCTCGTCCGTCAGTCGACGGGCGGTGGTCGGCTGACCCCCGCGCCTGCGGGGAGGACTGGACCGGCCTGCGCGCGGAGACCTTGGACGGCGGCTGACCCCCGCGCCTGCGGGGAGGACGCCGTCCGGCAGGCCGGCTACAGCGCGGCCACCGGCTGACCCCCGCCTGCGCGGGGAGGACTAGCTGAATTCCGCCGCACCCTAAACGAATCACGGCTGACCCCCGCCTGCGCGGGGAGGACTTCGTCTTGAGGTGGACCGCCTGCCCGGCGGCGGGGATCCGCTGCCGCTGTGGCTGTGGTCCTCCGCCACCGGTCTGACAGGTGCCGGCGTCGATCTGCGCTGGCAGGCGTTCCTGCGGCGCTTTGACCTGGAGCACACGTTCCGCATGATCAAGCAGACCCTCGGCTGGACCCGACCGAAGCTCCGCACTCCGGCAGCGGCGGACCGGTGGACGTGGCTGGTCATCGTTGCGCACACCCAGCTCCGCCTTGCCCGGCCGCTCGCCGAGGACGTCCGTCGGCCCTGGGAGCGACCGATGAAACCGAACAGGCTCACCCCGGCCCGGGTTCGCCGCGGGTTCAGAAACCTCCGCCCGGTGTTGCCCTGCCCGGCCCGTGCGCCGAAGCCCTCACGGCCGGGCCCCGGCAGACCGCTCGGGTCGAAGAACCAGCGACCGGCCACCCGCTACGACGTCGGCAAGACCGTCCGGCGCCCGGAGACCGTGGTTGAACGCGATCACGCCAGACTGCAAGGCAACGGTTCCCGGTCTGTCGGCCCCGCCGGGCAGAATGCGCTCCCGTGAGCCTCCACTTCGAAGTCGTCTTCACCTGTTTCCTCCGGGGCGACACCCCCGACGCGGTTCTGAACGCCCTGCGATGGCACCTCGGCCTGACCGCCGAGCGTCCCACCGTGCTCGACCCGGAGGAGCACACATACCCGGTTCTCGCCCCCGACCCGGACGGCGGCCTGCCTGGGGGAGACTTCGCTTCCCTGCGGCGTCAGTCCCGCGGCTTCGCGGCCGGCCGCGAGCTCTTCGCGTGGGGGCTGTTCAGCCGCAACTGCTGGCTCGACGACGAGATGGGCGAGCTCGTCACCATCCTTGACCTGCTGGCACCCCATATTGAGGAACCCGGCTACGGCGGATACTTCCGCGAGGAGTACGACAGCGAACCGACCGTCTTCACCTTCGCGAACGGCACCTACGGGCCGCTGAAGCTCTGATCAGGTCTGCCTGCTGAGCGTCGAGAAGTTAAAGCACAAGCTGACCTTGTCGTTTAGCGTCCGGCTTCGAACAAGCGGGCCCCGTAATGGCAGGCTGTGGTCGTGAGAATCGCGAGGAACGACCAGCCAAGGCCGCTGTCGACATGCTGGCTCTACTGGATCGCCGTACCGACCGGGGACCAAGCGGGAGTCATTGCGTCCCTGGGCCTCACCCGGCCCGTACCCGTGACGTTCGCCGAGGCCGAGGCTGTCATCGACGAGGACGGCCACGGAGAGGCCGAGGACAATCCGGACGGACTGGCCCGGGTGTACGTGAGCCCCGAGATCGAGGGATGGACTCTGGTGATCGGCCCGTGGTGCGATCCGTGCAACACCGACAGAAGTGACAAGGTCCTGCGCCTGTGCGTCGACCTCAGCTCCCGCTACGGAGGGGCGCAGGCGTACTACTTCGGTACACAGAACGACGGCTCGGCCTGGCTGATCGCAGAGCACGGGGTGGTGGTGCGGCGCTACTGCGAGACCGGCCAGGTCGACGACGGACTCCTCACACTGGGGGAACCGCTTGTGCAGGAACGGGCGGAGCGGGAGCGGATGGGTCTGCCGCCCGTCTGGGAGGAGAGCGCGCGCAACGGTGATGCCGAGGAGGAGTGGAAGTGGCGTGCCTTCGACATGGCCGACGAGATCGCCTCGGCCCTGGGCGTCAATCCGCTCACGCTGACTGAGTCGATGCGCGTGCACGGCGTCGGTGTTCTTGCGGAGACACCTGCACGCAGCGGCCCGCCCACGGCGGCCTCCGGCTGACCCCCGCCTGCGCGGGGAGGACAGTTCGCGGTTCAGCGATTTCGTGCGGTAGTGCGGCTGACCCCCGCCTGCGCGGGGAGGACGCGACCCCGGCCGGCGCCCCGTGGTTGAGCAGCGGCTGACCCCCGCCTGCGCGGGGAGGACCCTTCGCGAGCTGCGGCGTTCTCGGGGCTTTGCCATTTCTTGACCAGTCTTCGAGGAGCGCATTCGAGCTGGCCTGTTGAGGTGTCAAGGAGCAGCGTTCATCGTGGCAGACATGGCCGACGCGGTGGGTCGGTTTGGTGGTCGGCCGGGTTTTCGGGAGGTCCGCGGTCGGTGGTGCGGCGTGGGTCTGCTCGGCTGGGGGGGTGGAGCCGGTGGTGTTCTCGGCGGCCGGTTCGGTGGTCGAGGGGAGGCGGGTTGTCGGGTTCGGCGGCGGTGCGGGATGTGGTTGCCCTGTTCGAGGACGGGCTCGGCGGATGCGGCGTGCGAGAACACCGGTCACCGGGTGAACGTGCCGTCCTCGTCATCGGCGAGGCGCGGTCGAGCTTGCGAACACCGTCGGACTGTCCCTGCTGGCGCAGGGAGGACTCGATCCCGGCGCGGGCCCGCTCCCACCCAGGCTGACCCCCCTGCGTGCGTGGGGAGGAGCCTTCGTGGTCCGGAGCGTCGTGCTTCTTTGTCCTTTGCCATCATGCTGTGGTGGCTCACGACATAGTGTTCTTCCTCGCGCCCGACGATGAGGCTGTCGCGGCGATGCGCGGGC
>NZ_LGDO01000206.1:0-3585 GCF_001279805.1 Streptomyces sp. XY431 | reverse complement strand
GATGGTCGCGGTCACCGCCTATCCGATCGCGTACGCGATCTACCTCTCACTGCAGCGCTACGACCTGCGGTTCCCGGGCCAGGCCCGCTGGGTGGGGTTAAGCAACTACTGGGCCGTGCTGACCTCGCCCTTCTGGTGGCAGGCGCTCTGGGTGACGGTGCTCATCACGGTGGTGTCGGTGGCCGTCGAACTGGTCCTCGGCATGGCGTTGGCGCTGGTGATGCACCGGGCGATCTTCGGTCGGGGCACGGTCCGTACCGCCGTCCTGATCCCGTACGGCATCGTCACCGTCGTCGCGGCGTACTCCTGGCAGTACGCCTGGACACCCGGCACCGGCTACCTGGCCGCGCTGCTGCCCGCCGGCAGCGCACCGCTGACCGACCAGTGGCAGGCGATCGGGCTGATCATCCTCGCCGAGGTCTGGAAGACCACCCCGTTCATGGCACTGCTGCTCCTCGCCGGCCTCGCGCTCGTCCCGGGGGAGACGGTACGCGCGGCGATGGTCGACGGCGCCACCTTCCGGCAGCGGCTGCGGCTGGTGATCCTGCCGCTGATGAAACCCGCGATCCTGGTCGCACTGCTGTTCCGCACCCTCGACGCGTTCCGGATCTTCGACAACATCTACGTCCTGACCGGCGGTTCCAACGACACCGGCTCGGTGTCCATCCTCGGCTACGACAACCTCTTCACCGCCCTCAACCTGGGCATCGGGTCGGCGATCTCGGTGCTGATCTTCCTGTGCGTGGCGGTCATCGCCTTCGTCTTCATCACGATCTTCGGCGCGGCTGCGCCGGGCGGCGAACCGGAGCGGCGCTGATGTCCCACCGCGGCAGGACCCTCACCGAATGGGGCGTCGTCAACGTCCTCGTCGTGCTCTACGCCCTCTTCCCGGTGTGGTGGATCGTCGCCCTGTCCTTCAAGGACCCGAGCACGCTCGGCGACGGCGCCTTCATCCCCCGCAAGTGGACCTGGGAGAACTACCACGGGATCTTCCAGACCTCGGAGTTCACCCACGCCCTGGTCAACTCGATCGGCATCGCGGTGATCGCCACCACGATCGCCGTGGTGCTCGGCACGATGGCCGCGTACGCCGTGGCCCGGCTGCGCTTCCCCGGAAAGCGGCTGCTCATCGGCATGTCGCTGCTGATCGCGATGTTCCCGCCGATCTCGCTGGTCTCGCCGCTGTTCAACATCGAGCGTGTGTTGGGCATCTTCGACACCTGGGTCGGGCTGATCATCCCCTACATGACCTTCTCGCTGCCGCTGGCGATCTACACCCTGTCCGCCTTCTTCCGCGAGATCCCGTGGGATCTGGAGAAGGCCGCCAAGGTGGACGGCGCCACCCCCTGGCAGGCGTTCCGACTGGTGATCGCCCCGCTCGCCGCGCCCGGTGTCTTCACCACCGGGATCCTGGTGTTCATCTTCTGCTGGAACGACTTCCTCTTCGCGATCTCTCTGACCTCCACCACCGCGGCCCGCACAGTCCCGGCGGCGATCGCGTTCTTCACCGGCAGTTCGCAGTTCCAGCAGCCGACCGGCTCGATCGCCGCGGCCGCCGTGGTGATCACCGTGCCGATCGTGATCTTCGTACTGCTGTTCCAGCGCCGCATCGTCGCCGGCCTCACCGCCGGCGCAGTCAAGGGTTGAGCCCGCCCGCCCGGGCGGACCAGGAAGGCAGACCGTGGCCGAGATCGTCCTCGAGGGCATCACCAAGCGCTACCCGGACGGCGCCCTCGCCGTCCAGGACTTCAACCTCACTATCGCCGACGGCGAATTCGTCATCCTGGTCGGCCCCTCGGGCTGCGGCAAGTCCACCACCCTCAACATGATCGCCGGGCTGGAGGACATCACCGAGGGCACCCTGCGGATCGACGGCCACGTGGTCAACGACCGCGCACCCAAGGACCGCGACATCGCCATGGTGTTCCAGAGCTACGCCCTCTACCCGCACATGAACGTCCGCGACAACATGGGCTTCGCGCTGAGACTCGCGAAGGCCGACAAGACCGTCATCAACGCGAAGGTCGAGGAGGCCGCCCGCATCCTGGACCTCACCCAGCACCTCGACCGAAAGCCCGCCAACCTCTCCGGCGGCCAGCGCCAGCGCGTCGCGATGGGCCGGGCCATCGTCCGGGACCCGAAGGCCTTCCTGATGGACGAGCCGCTCTCCAACCTCGACGCCAAACTCCGGGTCCAGATGCGTACCCAGATCGCGGCCCTCCAGCGCCGACTGGGCACCACCACCGTCTACGTGACGCACGACCAGGTCGAGGCGATGACCCTGGGCGACCGGGTGGTGGTGATGCGCGGCGGCGTCGTCCAGCAGGTCGGCACGCCCCAGGAGCTCTACGACGCCCCCGTCAATCTCTTCGTCGCCGGGTTCATCGGCTCACCCGGCATGAACTTCCTGGCCGCGTCACTGCACCGGGGCAGTATGCGGACCTCCCTCGGCGACCTACCGCTGGAGGACCGCGTCCGCCGCCGGCTGGAAGGGCAGGACGTGCCGCGCGACCTCATCGTCGGCATCCGGCCCGAGGACTTCGAGGACGCCGCTCTCGTCGACGAACGGCACACCGGCCACACCTGCACGGCCACGGTCGACGTCCGGGAGTCCGTCGGCTCCGACGTCTACGTCCACTTCACCGAAGAGGGCGCACCGGCCGGAACCGCAGAACTGGCTGAACTGGCAGCGGACTCCGGACGCGCCGACACCGGGATCCAGGGCCACCGGATCGTTGCCCGGCTCAGCCCCGCCACCCGCGCCGCCGAGGGCAGCCCACTCGACCTGTGGCTCGACGCGTCCCGCATCCACGTCTTCGACCCCGCCACGGGCATCAACCTCACCCACCCCGAGCGGCATAAGGGGTAGCGCGCGGGAGTACCGCTCCCTTGGCTTGACTCTGTCAGTCGTCCACCTTAAGGCCAGTCTAGATGAGGCAGCCGTCGATCAGATGTGAGCGGTACTGGATCTTCTTGAGACGCGCCCGAACGGTCTTGGCCAGGTGATCGACGTTGGCAGCCGCGAGGTTGCCGATGCCGCGTGTGACCAGCGACCAGATGCCCTCCTGCGGGTTACGGTCCGGGGCATCATAGGTCGGTCGCTGAAACACAGTGAGCCAGTCGGCGTTGGCCTCGAAGAACACGATGTCCGGCGAACAGCCCGACATCACCCGATCAAGTTCAGTAGTACTCCAGCTGCAGTTCTTGATCACTGTTGCGGAGCGACCTGTCGTTGCCGCCGCCCGTCGTCGATCGTGGGTGGCCTCATCCGTGCCGCTGCGCCGGGCGGACTGGAAGGCTGAGCTCATGGCTTCGAGCATCGTCTCCAGTACACCGAGTATCTGCGGACTGGTACGAGCGCCCTCTGGGTTCGGTTGCGGGAGCTCCTTCAGGAGCAGAGGCTTGACCCTGAGGCGACGGTCGTCGTTGGCCTCTTACAGGAGGCCCCGATCACGAGGATGGCCAAGTCTCCGGCGACAGCAGGATCTACTGACTTCGGCTTGTCAGGGTGAGGTTGGAGTGTCGAGGGTCAGGCCGGTGCCGGCTATGAAGCCGTCGAGGGTATCGGGCCGGTACTGCAGGCGT
>NZ_LGDO01000205.1:0-3658 GCF_001279805.1 Streptomyces sp. XY431 | reverse complement strand
GGTCTTGGGGGAGCTGGTCGCGGGGGAGGTGGTCATGGGCGGGGCGCCTTCCGGACGGAGCACGGGCACGGGTCGTGCTGGTGGTCGCCATGGTCGGACCGGCGGCGGGCGGTCGCCCAGGGTCCTTGCGGAAACCGCAAAACGGCGGACGGGGCAGAATCGCCCCCATGGACGCCGATTCCGCCGATTCCCCCGGATCCACCGGCCCCGCCGGGCCCGACCGCCCGGTCGAGGCGGACACCACGCCCGTCGCGACCGACGACGTCCAGGGGATCGTCGACGCCATCGGGCCCCGGCTGCGCGCGCTGCGGCTCGGCCGGGGCCTCACCCTGGACGCGCTGGCCGCGATCACCGGGATCTCGGTGAGCACCCTCTCCCGGCTGGAGTCCGGCCACCGCCGCCCCACCCTCGACCTGCTCATTCCGCTCGCCCGTGCCCACCGGGTCGCCCTGGACCACCTGATCGCCGCCCCCGCCACCGGCGACCCCCGCCTCCATCTCCGGCCCCGCCACCGGGACCCGGGCAGCGTCCTCGTCCCGCTCACCCAGTACCCGGGCCGGGTGCAGGTCTTCAAACAGGTCCTGGCCCCGCGCGAGCCCAGGCTCGTCAGCCACGTCGGCTACGAGTGGCTCTACGTCCTCGCGGGCGAACTCCGCCTCCTCGTCGGCGACCGCGACCTCACCCTCCACCCGGGCGAGGCCGCCGAGTTCGACACCGCCGAACCCCACTGGTTCGGCCCCGCGGGGACCGAGGCGGTCGAGATCCTCCACCTCTTCGGCCCCCACGGCGATCAGGCCGTGCTCCGCACCGGCGCGGCCTCGGGGTAGCGGGCGGGACGGGCTTCGCGTGGGAAGTCGGCCGACCCGACTTCCCATGCGGTGCGGCGCCTCAGTGCGCGAACTGCTGGGTGGGGCGGTGGCCGAGGGCGAGGGAGACGGCTTCGAGGGCGCTGGTGAAGGAGACCTCGCTCAGCACGCCCGGTGCGGCGACCTGGTCGCCGACCAGGTGGACGCCGTTGCCCCGGTCGACGGCGGGACGGTCGCGCCAGGTGGTTCCGGGGCGGTCCACGGCGCCGGTGCGGCCGGTGGCCACGGCGGTGCGGCGCCACTGCACACGGTCGGACCAGCCCCGGAACCCCAGGTCCAGCAGGTGCTCGGCCCGGGCCAGGCCGGACTCCCTCGACTCGTCCGGGGCGAGCGGCAGCTGAGCCTGGACCAGCTGTTCGCCGGTCGGTGCCAGCCCGGCGTCCTGGGTGGTGAACCGCTCCACCCAGCCGGTGCCGTCGAGGTCCGAGACGAAGAAGGCGTCGCCGCGCCGCGACCGCAGCGCCACGTCCAGCAGCAGCGTCCGGCCGCTCTCGCCCTCCAGGCCCGGGTCGCCGAGCAGGCGGCGCGCCGCCTCCAGGGAGGTCGCGACGATCACCGGGTCGCCGGTCGTCGGCAGTGCCTCCAGCCGCGAACCCGTCTCGATCCGCACGCCCAGCTCCTGCGCCCGGGCCGCCATCCGGTCGATCACCGACTGCCAGCCGCCCACCGGGTAGACGGCCTCCGGGGGCAGGCTCGCGGCCCGGTGCAGCCGCTCCTGGGTGAACGCCGCCGACAGCAGGCCGGGCGCGTGGTGGAAGGTCGCGACGGCGGCGAAGTTGGCGGCCGCCCGCGCGGTCCGCTCGTCCGCCACCTCGGTCGCCCAGCCCAGGAAGGTCCGGCCGACGGGCGCGTCCCGGCGGGCCGCGAGCCGGGACACCGCGAGCGGGGGCAGCGCGCGCAACCGGCCGTCGAGCAGGTAGCGCATGCGCGGCATCGCGGTCAGCGGGACCCGCGCGAGCGGTCCGACCAGCCCGCGCTGCCGCAGCCACGCCCAGTGCGGGCCGCGCCGGTAGAAGGCGTGCGGGCCCTCGTTGGTCCGGTACGGCGCCGGGGCGGTGCGGGCGCGGCCGCCCAGCGTCCGGTGCGCCTCGTGCAAGGTCACCTCGACGCCGGCCTCCGCCGCCGAGATGGCCGCCGTCAGACCGCCGAAGCCCCCGCCGATGATGGTGATCCGTCGTGCCATGTCCCCGTCCTCCGTGCTCGTTCGCGTCCGACCGTCCGGGCTGTCGGGCCCCTGGCCGGTGTTGTCGCGAGGGAGACGACGTGGCGCCCCCGGATGTGACGGTCCGCCGACGATCGGTGCCGCCGATCGTACGGTGACCTTGATCACAGGGCTTCGACCGGTGGGACGATCGGGCTCGCACGGGTGTTCACCAGGACGTTCAACAGGTTGTTGCCGTCGCGCCATCCGGCGGCCACGGGGCGACACTCCGCGCTGCCTACCGTGCCGGGCCATGACCATCTCCCGCACCCGGCTGACCGCGGCCGTGGCGCTCACCGGCGCCCTCGTCCTCGGCACCCCCGCGCTGGCCGTCGCCGCCCCGGCCGCCGGTTCCGCCTCCGCCGACAGCTCGGCCGCCGCCCCGGCCGTCGCCCGGCACGCGATCCCCTTCACCTCGGCCACCGCCACCCAGCAGGCCGACGGCAGCTTCACCCTCGCCTGGACCGCTCCCGGCGCCCGCAACGTCACCGTCTACGCCGGCACCGACCCGGACGACATCCGCCACCGCAAGGCCGTCGCCAAGGGCGCCGGCTCCGCCACCGTCACGGTGACCGGCCTGGCCGCCGCCGACCGCTGGTTCTTCGAGCTGGTCCCGGACCGGGGCGCGCCGCTGGTCGTCGCCGACCGCTCGCTGCACCTCGCCTCCGCGCCGAACTTCCGTGACGCCGGCGGCTACCGCACCGCCGACGGCCAGTGGGTGCGGACGGGCGTCGTCTACCGCTCCGGCGACCTCTCCAGGCTGACCGACCAGGACCTCGCCAAGCTCCGCCGCCTCGGCATCCGCACCGTCTTCGACCTGCGCACCCCCGGGGAGCAGATGACCGCCCCCGACCGCGTCCCGGCCGGTGCCACCGTCGTGAACGCCAATGTGCTGGGCGTCGCCGACACCGGCGCGTTCAACGTCACCAGCCCGCAGGCCGCCGTCCAGGCCATGGTCGACGCCGAGCGCACCATGGTCTCCGCCGACAGCGCCCGCACCGCCTACCACTCGGTGCTCAACGCCCTGGTCGAGCGGAACGACGAGAACGTCCTCTTCCACTGCACCGCCGGCAAGGACCGCACCGGCTGGGCCTCCGCGGCCCTGCTCACCGCGCTCGGCGTGCCGCGCGAGACCGTCGAGGCCGACTACCTCGCCAGCAACACCTACCGCGCCGCCGAGATCGCGGCCACCCTCGCCCAGCTGCCGCCGGCCTACCAGGCGATCTACAAGCCGCTGCTGGACGTCCGGTCCGAGTACCTGGCCGCCGGGTTCGACGAGGTGCAGCGGAAGTTCGGCTCCTTCGACGCCTACCTGAAGTCCGGTCTCGGCCTGGACAAGCGGGACCTGCGCGACCTGCGCAGCCAGCTGCTCGTCGGCTGACCGCGCGCGCCCGGCGTCCCGCCGGGGTGGGCACCCGGGAGCACCGGGCCGCCCGCCCCGGGCGGGACACCGCGTTGCCGGAACCGGGACGCCCTGGTTCGATCGTCCGTATGGACCAGGAATCCGACGCCGCCCCCGACCCCGGCGCTGCCCCCGACCCCGCCGGCGCTGCCGCCGCCTCGGCCCCCGCCATCGCCGCCACCCTGCGCC
>NZ_LGDO01000204.1:0-3779 GCF_001279805.1 Streptomyces sp. XY431 | reverse complement strand
GGGTGGGGGCAGGGGCGGGGGCGTCGGGACCGGGCGCGTCGGGGGCGTCCGGGCAGTCGCCGGCCTTGCGCACCATCCGGTTCAGGACCTCCTGGCTCGGCATGACGGTCCTGGTGTCGTCCGTCCTGCTGTCCGGGGCCGGGATGCCGCGGCTGCCGAGGTACTTCTTGAACTTGCCGGAGTCCGTGTCGTCGCCGATGGTGCGGAAGCCCAGGGCCACGGCGCGCTCCCGCAGCCGGCGGTCGTGGATGAGCAGTTCGCCGAGCCGGTCGGCCTCGGGGGTGAGCGAGATGAACTGCGGCTGGGTGATGAACTGGAAGGTCGGGTACAGCAGGACGCGCGAGGAGTCGAGCTCGTCCCTGGTGTCGTGGTAGTGGGCCTGGTAGGCGAGGTACTGGTGCTCGTAGACCACCACCACGGGGGCGATGCCGCGGCCCTCGGGGCTGGAGTACGGGGCGAACACGTCCGCGCCGGGCATGCCCTGGGCCGAGAGCAGGGGCTTGATCCGGGCGGCGAGGTCGTCGGCGTCCGGGTCCTTGGGCACCTGGCCCCCGTTCCTGGTGAAGGCGACCTGGGCGAGGAAGGTCTCGGCCGAGTTCGACTGGCAGATGTGGGAGGTCTGGGCGACCACGACGTTCCCGTTGGTCGTGCCGTGGTGCTGGATGCCGAGCTCGTTCCACGTCCTGTGGTTCTCCCCCAGGTCGAGGAAGGCGGCGAGGTCGAGGCTGTAGTACAGCGGTTCGTCGCCGCGGTCGGGACGGTACTGCGGGGTGGCGATCCCGTTGTTCTCCAGCGTCCGGGCGTAGTCCCGGTAGGTCGCGAGCACGAGCGGGCTGACGAAGGGGTTGTACGCCTTGGAGTAGCCGTGCTCCCGCTTCCGGCGGGCGATGATGTCGTTGGCGGCGGGCCGGCCGGAGGGGAAGAGGAAGGAGAGCCGGGAGTGGTCGCCGTGGACCAGCTCCTGCGATCCGGCGACGGTGATGTGGACCCGGAGGCCGTGGCGCAGCAGCAGCCGCCGGACCTCCGGGTCGTCGAAGAAGTCCCCCTTGGAGCCCGTGCGGCCCTCCAGGACGAGGATCCGCTCGAAGGGCAGCAGCAGATTCCCGGAGAGCGCCAGGGAGGTGGTGCAGCCGAGGAGGAGCGCCAGCAGGGCGGCGACGGTCGCGACGAACCTCGGGCGCCTGCGCACGATCGAGCGCTGCCGCTTGATCGCCAGTCTCGGTTCTTCGACTATCAGTCCCTCATGCATGGCTGACACTGTGTCAGGCACTGCTGCCGGGCGTGCGGCCGAAGAACGGAGTTCACCTGATGGTTGCCCTACGGTTCTGTCGGCCGCCGGTGCCGGGGCTCAGCCGATGACCTCCACCGAGGTCTGGGCGGCGTGGGCGAGTTCCTTCCGCGCCGCCCAGCGGCGGGCCGGGTCGGCCGCCGGGGCCGGGACGGGAGGGCGGAAGGTCAGTTCGGCCACCAGGCCGCGGACGGCGACCACCCGGGCCAGCGAGGTGACCAGGTCGTCCTCGCCGACGAAGGCGGGGGCGCTGGTGGCGCGCCCGTCGGCCAGCCGGTAGCGGATCGAGACGGGCTGGACGGAGGAGCCGGACCGGACGGCGGCCTCGAAGAACGCCGGGCGGAACCGTCCGCTCTCCCGTCCGCACCAGGTGGACCCCTCCGGGAACACGATCACCGGGTGGCCGGCCCGCAGCCGGTCGGCCACCTCGGCGACGGTCGCCGGCAGGGCGCGCAGCCGGTCGCGGTCCAGGAACACCGTCCCGCCCCAGGCGACCAGCCGCCCCAGCACCGGCCAGTCCCGCACCTCGGTCTTGGCGACCGACCGGCCGGGCCTGACGGCGGCGATCAGCGGGATGTCCAGCCAGGAGACGTGGTTGGCCACCAGCAGGACCCCGCCCCGGCCGGCCGGGGCCGGGTCGGGCACGATCCGCACCGCGACGCCCAGTGCGCCGAGCAGCCCGCGCGCCCAGAACCGGGCCAGCGCGCCGCGCGGGCGGTGCGGCAGCAGCCGCGCCGGCGGGATCAGCGCCAGCCCCGCGACGAGCAGCACCAGGAAGCCCGCCAGTCGCAGCACCCGGCGGGGGAGGGCGACGGTCGGCGCCGGGTCGGTCAGGCAGGCCTCCGGGGTGCAGGAGGCCGTCGGCAGCCAGACGCTCATGAGGCCGGTCCCTCGTCCGCCGGTCCCGCCGCCTCCGTGCCCGCCGCCTCTGTGCCCGTGCCCGTGCCCGGTGCCGGGGAGGCCGCCGCGCCCACGCCGCCGACGCCGGACAGGAAGTGCCGCAGGTAGCGCGGGTCGGTGCGCTCCAGCGACAGCAGGACGTACAGGTCGGCGCAGTCGAAGTCCGGGTCGTGCGCCGGCGCGCCGCAGACCCAGGCGCCCAGCCGGAGGTAGCCGCGGAGCAGGGCCGGCAGCGGTGCCCGGTCGGCCCGGGTCACGCCGGTGGCGTCCCAGGGGCGGTGCGGGGCGACCCGGTACTGCTCGGGGGCGAGGTGCTTGGCGGCGACGGTGTCCCAGACCCGGGCGGCGGTGGCACCGCCGCCCTCCAGCGGGATCGAGCAGCAGCCGCCCACCCAGGTGTTGCCGGTGTCGGCGAGGTAGCGGGCGATGCCGCCCCACATGAGGTTGATGACGGCGCCGTTGCCCCGGTGCTCGGCGGCGATGCAGGAGCGGCCGAGCTCGACCAGCCCGTCGCGCAGCGGCGCGAGGTTGCCGAGGTCGAACTCGCCGTCCGAGTAGAGCCGGCCGGCCCGCCGGGCGGCCTCGGGGCGCAGCAGCCGGTAGGTGCCGACGACGGCGCCGTCCTCGCCCTCGCGGACGAGCAGGTGGTCGCAGAAGTCGTCGAACGGGTCGACGTCCAGCCCCGGGACGGTGCTCCGCAGGGTGGCGCCGAGCTCGTCGGCGAAGACCTGGTGGCGCAGCCGCTGGGCGGCGCGGACGTCGGCCTCGTCGCGGGCCAGCGAGACGGTGTAGACGGCGGAGGCGGAGCCGGACGCGGCGGCCGGGCGCGCGGCGGGCACCGGGGTGGCCCGGGTGGGGGTGACTGCGGTCGGAGTGTACGTGGGGACGGTGGTCATGGCAGACCCTCCAGGGCAGCACGGACGACGGCGGCCACGGCGTTCCGTGGCAGCGGCCCGGGTCGGACCCGTACAGTCGGATCCGCGAACCGGCACCCGTATGTCTCTCCAAGTCGGCTGGCATCCACGTTGCCGTTCGGCGGAGCGCAGATGTGCACCTGCTGAATGCGACCACCCGACGTGTGCGGGACACCTGTTGGGCACCGCAGCGCCGCCTTATCCTCCGCTGCATGGGGTGGAATCCGGGGGCGGGACTCTGGCGGACCTTTGCCAGTGACATGACAGACGTATTGGTGTGCCAGACGGCGGCGACCGGCGGACTCGCCGTCGTGTACGTGCTGGCGCGGGCGGTGGGGCTGGCGCCCTCGCCGTGGTGGTGCCTGGTGGTGGCGATGGCCGTCGCCCTGCACCTGGTCGGCGAGCGCTGCTGGGAGGACGACCGGCGGCCGAGGGCGGCACTGGTGGCGCTGGCCGTGGCACTGCTGGTCGCGATGGCGCCGTACCTGGTGCTGGGCGCGGCCTCGGGATGGGCCGAGGCGCAGGCGGCGGACACCTACGCCTCGGGCGCGATGGCGGGCGGGCTGCTGCTCGCCGGGTACGTGGCGCGCGCCGTGCACGCGCTGCGCAGCGGCGCGTACCCGCCGCGCCCCGCCGCCGCCCCCGCGCCCGGCGCGGGCGGGGGTGGTTAGGAGGGC
>NZ_LGDO01000203.1:0-3826 GCF_001279805.1 Streptomyces sp. XY431 | reverse complement strand
GCAGCCCCACCCCCGCCCGCATGCACGCATCCGCCACCAACGGCGTGGACAACTCCGCGAACCGCTTCAGCACCATGCCAACTCCTCGCTCACACGCCAGAGTTCACCAGCACGAAGATCCTACGCCGATCCCCCCTCCCCCCATCGAGTGAAATCCCGCCACACCCGACGCACCTCCCTCGAACCGCCACTAGCGTGGGAATCCGTGCCGAACAAGAAAAGGGCCTCCACCTCCAGCCAGCAGGCGGACATCCTGCTCCAGTGCTTCCTGAACCTGGAATCCCCGGACGGACTACGCATCGAGCTGATCGAAGGGGAGATTGCCGTCACCGTTCCACCGGACGGCGACCACGAGGATCTGCTCAGCCAACTGATGGGCCAGGTGTACCGACACACCGAAACCCCGGTCCAGATCTCGGGCAACAAGGGCCTCCGCCTGCCGAGCGGCGGACTCTGCCCGAAGAACCATGTCATCCCCGATGCCACGTTCGCCCCCAAGGAACTGCGCCTGTTCCGCGGCGCGCCCTCCTGGATGGAGCCGGACGGCGTGGCCATGGTCGCCGAGGTGACGTCCAGCAAGCCCGACCAGGACCGGATCGCCAAGCGCCACTGCTACACCCGCGCCGCCATCCCCTTCTACCTGCTGATCGACCGCGAGCGCTCGCAGATCAGCCTGTTCGACACACCGCATCGCGACGAGTACACCGAGGTGCACCTCACGGCGTTCGGGGAGCCGCTCGTGCTTCCGGCGCCGTTCGAGTTCGAGCTGGACACCAAGGACTTCCTCTAGAGCCGGACGCACGACGGCCCGGGTCCCCCCATCGCGGAAGGAGGACCCGGGCCGGGCGGTTGCCGCGGGGGTCAGCCGCGGGTGGCCATGGCGCGCAGGAAGAAGGTGAGGTTGGCCGGGCGCTCGGCGAGGCGGCGCATGAAGTAGCCGTACCACTCCTCGCCGTACGGGAGGTAGACCCGCATGGTGTTGCCCTCGCCGGCGAGGCGGAGCTGCTCCTCGGGGCGGATGCCGAAGAGCATCTGGTACTCGAAGGAGTCGCGCTTGCGGCCGTTCCACTGGGCCAGCTGGCCGGCGATCTTGATCATGTTGGGGTCGTGCGAGGCGATCATCGGGTAGCCCTCGCCGGCCATCAGGACCTTGAGCGCGCGGACGTACGCGAGGTCGACCTCGTGCTTGCCCTGGAAGGCGACCGACTCGGGCTCCTTGTAGGCACCCTTGCACAGGCGCACCCGGGAACCGGGGCCGGAGAACTCGCGGCAGTCGGCCTCGGTGCGGCGCAGGTAGGCCTGGAGGACGACACCCAGCCAGGGGAAGTCCTGGCGCAGCTCGCGGGCGATGGCGAGGGTGGAGTCGGTGGTGGTGTGGTCCTCCATGTCGAGGGTCACCGTGGTGCCGGCGTCGGCGGCGGCCTCGCAGATGCGGCGGGCGTTCTCCAGGGCGATCTTCTCGCCGTCCACCGGGAGGAACTGGCCGACGGCCGAGAGCTTGACCGAGACCTCGGCGCCGGCGGCCAGGCCGGTCTCCTTGAGCGCCTTGAGCAGGTGCTCATAGGCCTCGGCGGTGCCGGCGGCCTGGGCGGCGTCGCGGGTGTCCTCGCCGAGGTGGTCCAGGGTGACCTTGCGGCCGGTCGCGACGAGGTCGTCGCAGGCGGTGACGGCGTCGTCGAGGGCCTCGCCGGCGACGAAGCGCTCGACTATCGCGTGGGTCGGCGGGAACTTCTCGACGACGGTGCGGACCTGGGCCGAGCGGGAGGCCGCGAGGAGGGCGGAACGGAGCATCGTGACTCCTGGAGCTGGTGCTTCTTCGGGTGGCAGAAAGGGACGGGCGGCGAGCCCAGGGGGGTGGTGGGCTCGCCGCCCGTGGGACGCCGCCCGGCTGCGGGGCCGGGAGGCGTCAGGGGACCGCGAACGGGTCCCGGTGGGACGGTCAGCCCATGTGCGGGTAGCGGTAGTCCGTCGGCGGGACGAAGGTCTCCTTGACCGAGCGGGTCGAGGTCCACCGCGCGAGGTTCTGCTTGGCGCCGGCCTTGTCGTTGGTGCCCGAGGCACGGGCGCCGCCGAACGGCTGCTGGCCGACGACCGCGCCGGTCGGCTTGTCGTTGATGTAGAAGTTGCCGGCCGCGTTCCGCAGCTTGAGCATCGCGTGCTGAACGGCCTCGCGGTCCTGGGAGATGATCGCGCCGGTCAGGGCGTAGTCCGAGACCGACTCCATCTGGGTCAGCATCTCGTCGTACTTGTCGTCCTCGTAGACGTACACGGCGAGGACCGGGCCGAAGTACTCGTCGCGGAAGTACTCCGAGGCCGGGTCCTGGCAGACCAGCACGGTCGGCCGGACGAAGTAGCCCACGCTGTCGTCGTAGGTGCCGCCGGCCAGGACCTCGACCTGCGGGTCGGCCTGGGCGCGGTCGATCGCGGCCTTGTTCTTGGCGAAGGCGCGGTCGTCGATGACGGCGGACATGAAGTTCGACAGGTCGGTGACGTCGCCCATGGTCAGGCCGTCGACCTCGGCGCGGAACTCGTCCTTCAGCTCGGCCCAGATGGAGGCCGGGACGTAGGCGCGGGAGAGGGCCGAACACTTCTGGCCCTGGAACTCGAAGGCGCCGCGGGTCATGGCGGTCTTCAGCACGGCCCGGTCGGCCGACGGGTGGGCGACCAGGAAGTCCTTGCCGCCGGTCTCGCCGACGATCCGCGGGTAGGTGCGGTAGCCGGAGATGTTGTTGCCGACCTCGCGCCACAGGTGCTGGAAGGTGGCGGTGGAGCCGGTGAAGTGGATGCCGGCCAGCGCCGGGTGCTTCAGCGCGACGGCGGAGACGTCCAGGCCGTCGCCGGTCACCATGTTGATGACGCCCTTGGGCAGGCCGGCCGCCTCCAGCAGCTGCATCAGCAGGTGCGCGGAGAACTGCTGGGTCGGCGAGGGCTTCCACAGCACCACGTTGCCCATCAGCGCCGGCGCGGTCGGCAGGTTGCCGGCGATGGCGGTGAAGTTGAACGGGGTGATCGCGTAGACGAAGCCCTCCAGCGGGCGGTGGTCGCTGCGGTTCCACACGCCGTCCGAGGAGATCGGCTGCTCGGCCATGATCTGGCGGGCGAAGTGCACGTTGAAGCGCAGGAAGTCGACCAGCTCGCAGGGGGTGTCGATCTCGGCCTGCTGCGCGGTCTTGGACTGGCCGAGCATGGTGGCGGCGGCCAGGGTCTCGCGCCAGGGGCCGGCCAGCAGGTCGGCGGCGCGCAGGAAGATCGCGGCGCGGGAGTCGAAGGAGAGCGCCTGCCAGGCCGGGGCCGCGGCCAGGGCAGTGTCGATGGCCTCCTGCGCGTCCGCCTGGGTGGCGTTGCGCAGGGTGCCGAGCCTCGCCGCGTGGTTGTGCGGCTGGACGACGTGGAACTCGGTGCCGCCGCCCATGCGGCGCTCACCGTTGATCGTCATGGTCAGCTGGACCGGCTCCTGGCCGCCCAGCTCCTTCAGCTTCGCCTCCAGGCGGGCCCGTTCCGGGCTGCCGGGGGCGTAGCTGTGGACCGGCTCGTTCACCGGCGCGGGGACCTGGGTCACAGCATCCATGAGCGCACGCTCTCCTTCGTTCCTTGCGGGGATGCCGACGCGGATCGCACGACGGCCACATGACGAACGCTATTCCTGCATCAGGGGTCGCTTGATTGGCCGGACGGCTAAAATCATCCGGACGGCGTTGTCCGACCGGATGAAGGATTCGGACGAAAGCCACCCTTCGGCCACCCGCCGGCCACTCCCGCCCCACCACCGACCCGCCCACGGCCCACCCCCCGACCCGCCCACGGCCACGGCGGCGGGCCGCCCCCG
>NZ_LGDO01000202.1:0-3848 GCF_001279805.1 Streptomyces sp. XY431 | reverse complement strand
TCGCCCTGCACACAGCCTCCGGACAGTCCAACGATCTTGACGCGCCCGTAGTACGGAGCCGTGTTCCCCGCCCGACGGCAGGGACCGCCCGGGCCAGGAGGAACACCGGCGTTCCCGAGCGGCAGCCGGACACGGCCCGCCGAAGCGAGCCGCGACCACGAGAAGCGGGGCGGCCGCCCCGCTCGGGGCCACCCGTGTCAGCTGGATGCCCCTGGTGTTGCCGGAGGCATCAGGCAGGGCGTTTTGACCCGGAAGAGCAGCAGCCCTCCGGTCGTGGTCTCTACGGTGATCAGGTGCCGGCTCGACGTGCGGGAGGCGTCGAGGACAGTGTCGACCTTGCCGACGCAGTCGTTGAAGAACGGCTCGGCGCTGCCGGCGTCGAGGGTGACGCCGGCGCTCTGCGCCATGTACTCGGTCATGTGCTGGGCCCAGCCCTGGGCGTCCTGGCGGGCCTTGACGGGCACCCGCCCGTCGGGCACCCCCTCACTGAGCATGTGTCGCGCGCCCGTGAGCTCTACGGGCTGCGTCTCACGCCTCGTGGTGTGTCGGCAGGACTCCCGCAGCAACCGCCAGGGCGCGGACGGATCGCGGAATTGGTTTGTTGTCGTCGACGGCGATACCTGCGGACCGGGCCCAGGCACGAAGAAGGGAGTCGTCCGCGGAGGGCGCCGGGGGGATTGGGGGAATCGGGGGGTCGGCCGGTCGCGTGGGGTCGTAGGTTGCCTTGCCCACCTCGTCAGTGACGCGGTGCACGTGGTCAGGAGCAGGTGGGGCGGGCCACAGGGTCAGGCGATGTTCCTCGACCCAGGGGTTGGCGACATTGAGAGCGCGTCCCTTGTCGCGGCCGCGTGTCTCCACCCGGACGCGGTACCAGCCCGCGCCGGCGACCGCCAGGTTTCCACGGACCGCTCCGTCCGCAGCCTGGCCGCCCCAGGGCTGGACGCCGAGTTCTCCTGCGGCGCTGAACAGGCTCAGGTCGACGACGGTTTCCCAGTCCGCCTGGGGCGGCCCGGGCGGGTCCATACGCCCTTCGACCGACAGTCGGATGGCGCCCGCGTGGGTTCCGCAGCTTACGGTCAAATGGTCGGGGGCAGCGGCGGCGACGCTGTTTCCCGTCCTGACCCTCTCAAGGGCGTTGTGGTCCTCCCCTTCGACGTAGTTCGTTCCGTAGAGGTAGTACTGCGCGTAGTCCACCCGCATTCGGTCTGTCGTCCCGATCATGGATGTCCTCCTGGTGATGTAGCAGTGTCCCGGCCCCCGACGGCAACATCCTCCGGGGCCGGGACACCACGATCAACTGATTGGCTGCCGATCAGAACCGAACGTCACACACCACGTTGGCCTCGGGCTGTCACGGGGCGGCGATCTGACTACTGGTGAAAACGCGGGAGAGTACCTCCGGCCTGGGACAATTGGGCTTGTCCAGGGTCCTGGCTCTGTTTGTCAGCGGACACGGCAGACTGGCTCTGGCGCGAGTTCCGTGAACGATCTTGGATCTGGTGTAATCCCAGGGTGAGAGAGTGCCGGAGCCAGGGGCTCGGCGTGGGGCGGGGATGGGCGGACAGATGGCGGCGGTAGAGCACCGGGATGCCGTGCTGAGGAGGGCGCGGGCGGACTGGGAGCTGATGCCCCTGGACGGTGTCGGGCCGTTGCGGTTCGGCATGCCGATCATCGAAGTCACTGCCGCGCTGTCGGGCATGAGCGAGCTGCACCGCTTCCAGGCCGGGCCGTCGGAACCGAACACCCTGGGCGTCGCGTTCGGCGAGAGGCCCGCGGAGCCTGCTGTGTACGGCTACTTCATCCGCGGGCAGCTGTTCTGCGTCGCGGTCGACGCGGCCTTCGGACCCCAGGTCACACTCTGGGGAAGGGAGTTGACGGCCTGCGTGCCGGCAGGTTTGGAGCGGTTCCTTCTGCACGCTTCCGTGTGTGGGGTGCTCGGTGTGTCCTATGGTCCGCGGGGCAACCCCGGGGCCGCCGGCATTGGCTTGGTCCTGCGGGTGCAGGAGGTCGCGGGCAATGCTGTGACCCGGCCGGTGATGGTGGGACGGGGCTGGGAGGACCGGTGCACCGATGACTGGGAAGGGCCGATACCGGAGTGCGAATGGATCGGCCGGCAGTGGTTCTACGCGGGCTACTCGGAGTACTGGCCTCCGCCTGGCCACGCGATGTCTTGGGGCGACTGGCAGCCTCCTTTCTAGGCTGAGCGTGAACGGCCACGATGCCAACAGGCACCGACTGCTACGGCACGAGTTCCGTAAAGCCCGCATGTGGGCGGCCGCGGTTGGCGATCATGGCGGGTGTCTGTCACTGATCTTCTGGTCATGTTGTTCCCTCAGTTCGCGCTGCTGCACGTGGAGTTGGTCAGGTCGGTTGGCCGGTCGGTCCGTGTTCATGCCCGGGGCCGGGCGTCAGGGGCGACATGCGCGGGATGTGGAGCCTGGTCGGAGCGGGCGCACAGTAGTTACGAGCGGCTGGTCGGCGACACTGCGGTCTGCGGGCAGGAGCTGGTACTGCACCTGCGGGTCCGCCGCTTTTTCTGCGACAACGCCGAGTGCGGGAAGCGGACCTTCGCCGAGCAGATCCCGGGGCTGACGTTCCGATACGGCCGCTGCACGGTGGGGCTGCGGAGGGTGCGCGAGGCCGTCGCTCTGGCGCTGGGCGGCCGGGCTGGTGCCCGGCTCACCGAGCACCTGGCAGTCGGGATAGGGCGAGACGCCCTGATACGCCTGATCCGTGCACTGCCGGACCCGCTCACTGGGCAGGTTCGCGTGCTCGGGGTCGACGACTTCGCCCTGCGAAAGGGCCATCACTACGGCACGGTCCTGATCGACATCCAGGGCCGCCGTCCCGTCGATGTCCTGCCCGAGCGGTCTGCCGACGCCCTGGCTGCCTGGCTCACCGCCCACCCCGGCGTCGGGGTCATATGTCGCGACCGGGCCAGCTACTACGCCGAAGGCGCCGACCGTGGAGCCGGCACCGCCACCCAGGTCGCCGACCGGTTCCACCTCTGGCAAAACCTCGGCCAGGCGGCCGAGCGGCTGGTCGCCCGTCTGCGCCCGCAGTGGGTCCCACCCGCACCGGCGAAGCAGAAAGTGGTGTTACCCGAAGGACCTCGGGCCCGGCGCACCCGCGAGCGTCACGCTCTCGTCCACGCTCTGATGGCCAAGGGTATGGGACCCAGCCAGATCGTCGCCGAGCTGGCCCTGGACCCCAAGACGGTGCGGAAGTTCATGAGAGCCGCCACTCCGGAGGAGCTGATCGGCGACCGTCCCACCGGCCGACAGAGCAGCCTGGACGGCCACGCCGCCTACCTGATCGCCCGGTTCAACGAAGGCTGCCACAGCGCCGAGCGCCTCCACCGCGAACTCGCCGAACGCGGCCTGACCGTCAGCGAACGCACCGTCCGCCGCTTCGTGCACCGGCTGCGAGACAACGCCAAGCCAGCCACCCGCCCGCCGGTCCCCAAGATCCGCGAGGTGACCCGGCTGATCCTCACCCACCCCGACAACCGGCCCGAGGCCGGCCGTGTCCTGTTAAAGGAACTGCGCGGCCGCTGCCGGGAGCTGGATGACGCCTGCGACCTTATCGCCCGTTTCGCCACCGTCCTTGTCAACCGCCGCGGCCATGAGGACCTCGAACAGTGGACTGCGGACGCCGAGGCCAGCCACCTCCCCGAACTTCGCGGATTCGCGACCGGCCTGCGCAGGGACTGGGACGCGGTCCTGGCCGGCCTCACGCTCCGCTGGAACTCCGGCGCCGTCGAGGGCCACAACAACAAGATCATTCTGTGGAATCAGCGATGTCAAGCCGTGTGCTTGTGCATCACGTCGAGGTAGTGGCGGTCTCGG
>NZ_LGDO01000201.1:0-3865 GCF_001279805.1 Streptomyces sp. XY431 | reverse complement strand
CGCCTGACACCACCGCCCGACACCACCGGCCCGCGCCACCCGGCGCACCCACAACACCACGCAACGCCCCGCCCGGAACCCACCGGCCGGGGCGTCCGCGTTCCCCGGCCGGTCCCGGCGGGTCGGAAGTGTGCGGACAGTCTGTGTACCTGACATCCGGTCAAAAATTCACCTCTCGGATCTACCCGCGTAAACCCCTTGGGCGACATGCTGGTCGGCAGCCCGGGCCGGTTCCCGCCCGGGGGCTCTCCCCTGCCCTCCTCGACCCAGGAGTTACCGGTATGTCCGCGATGTCCGCGATACGCACGCCCCGCCGCGTCCTGGCCGCCGCCTTCGGCGCCCTGCTGCTCGCCCTCACCACCCTGCTGACCGGCGCCGGCGCCGCCCAGGCGGCCCTGCCGACCCCCGTCTCGGCCGCCACCGCCCGCGGCTACCTCGCCGCGATCGCGGTGACCGCGGAGTCCCACGAGTCCACCTACGACCGCGCGCTCTTCCCGCACTGGATCACCGTCTCCGGCACCTGCAACACCCGGGAGACGGTCCTCAAGCGCGACGGCAGCAACGTCGTCACCGACTCCGCCTGCGCCTCCGTCAGCGGCAGCTGGTTCTCGGTCTACGACAACGCCACCACCACCAGCGCGTCGAGCTTCGACATCGACCACCTGGTGCCGCTGGCCGAGGCCTGGCGCTCGGGCGCCTGGGCCTGGACCACCGCCCAGCGCCAGGCCCTCGCCAACGACCTGATCCGCCCGCAGCTGATCGCCGTCTCCGCGAGCTCCAACCGCTCCAAGGGTGACCAGGACCCGGCCCACTGGCTGCCGCAGACCTCTTACCGCTGTACCTACGCCCGCGCCTGGGTGCAGGTGAAGTACTACTACGGCCTCTCGGTCGACAGCACGGAGAAGAGCGCGCTCTCCTCGATCCTCAACGGCTGCTGAGGAAACGTTTGCCCCGGGTGCGCGGCGCCCGCCGAGCTCGGACAGCACGACGCCCGCCGGGAGGAGTCCCGGCGGGCGTCGTCGTTGTTCCGGTCGTGCCGGTCGTGCCGGTCGTGCCGGTCGTGCCGGTCGTGCCGGTCGTGCCGGGTTGTTCCGGGTGTTCCGGGTGTTCCGGGTGTTCCGGGGACGGCGGCTACCCGCTCTTGATCGCGCCCAGGATGTCCAGCCGGGCCGCCCGGCGGGCCGGCCAGACGGCGGCCAGCAGGCCGATCACGGCGGCGGCGACCAGGAAGAACCCGATCTGCACCGGCGGCAGCACCAGGGTGATGCTCTTGAGCGAGCCCGCGATCGTCCGGACGGTGGCCCAGGCGGTGACGATGCCGAGCAGCACGCCGACCACACCGCCGAACAGCGCGATCATCAGCGACTCCAGCCGGACCATCCGGCCGACGCCGCGCCGGTCCAGGCCGATCGCCCGCAGCATGCCGATCTCACGGCGGCGCTCGAACACCGACATCGCCATGGTGTTGACCACGCCGAGGATCGCGACGATCACGGACATGCCCAGCAGCCCGTACATGACGTTCAGCACGCCGTTGATCGCCCGGTTGGTCTCCGCCTTGATGTCCTTCTCGCCCTTGACGCCGATCAGCGGGTTGCCGCCGGTGGCGTCGCGCAGGGCCTGCTTGAGCGCGGGGGTGGCGCCGTCGGCGCCCTTGACCAGCACCTTCTGCAGACCGGAGCCGGCGGCGGCGTGCGGGCCGACCAGCCGCTCCGGGGCGATCAGTCCGTGGACCTCGGAGTTCCGCTCCACCAGGGCGCCGACGGCGAGGCTGCCGCGGGTGCCGTCGGGGTAGGTGACGTCCAGGGTCGAGCCGACCGTGAGGTGGTTGCGCTCGGCGTAGTCCTTGGCGGCCAGCAGCCTGCCCTGCTGGAGCGCGTCGGCCGCGCCCGCGGTGACCTTGATGTCGACCAGCCGGTCGAAGGTCGCCGCGTCCACGGAGGTCAGCCAGGAGGTGTCGCCGTCGGCGACCGCCTTCACCTGCACCTGCCGCATCACGCTCATCGCGGTGACCCCGGTCGTCTTGGCGATCTGCCCGGCGACCTCGGGGGAGAGCATCGAGTAGTTGTCCATGGCGACGGCGTAGTCCGCCTTGAGGTCGCTGGCGAAGGCCTTGTCGGCGGCCTTGCTCACCGAGGCGCCGACGACACTCAGCGTGGTGATCAGGGTGACGCCGATGGTGAGCGCGGAGGCGGTGGCGGCGGTCCGGCGCGGGTTGCGCACGGCGTTCTCGCGGGCCAGCTTCCCGGGCGTGCCGAACAGCCTGCGCAGCACCGGGGCGAACAGGGCGATCACCGGGCGGGACAGCAGCGGGGTGAGGACGAAGACACCGATCATCAGCGTGCCGGCGCCGAGGCCCACCAGGTTGACCGACTCGGTGGCCGCGCCGCCGATCAGGCCGAGCGCGCCGCCGGAGGCGAACAGCAGGCCGATGATGTTGCGCACCAGCAGCGACTTCTGGGTGGCGGGCTGCTCGCTGGAGCTCATCGCGGCGACCGGGGCGATCCGGGAGGCGCGCAGCGAGGGCAGCCAGGCGGCCAGCACGGTGACGGCGACGCCGACGGCGAGCGAGGCGATCACGGTGGCCGGGGAGATCACCAGCGGGCCGTCCGGCAGGTTGGCGTCCCACGGGCCGTTGAGCAGGGACTGCAGACCGGCCGCGATGCCGATGCCGCCGAGCAGACCGCCGATCGAGGCGGCCAGGCCGACCAGCAGGGCCTCGGCCAGCACCGAGAGGGTGATCTGCTTGCGGCTGGCGCCGACGGCGCGGAGCAGGGCCAGCTCCTTGGTGCGCTGGGCGATCAGCATGGTGAAGGTGTTGGCGATGATGAAGATGCCGACGAAGAGCGAGATCCCGGCGAACACGAGCAGCATGGTGGACATCGCCTTGGTGTTCTCGTCGATCCTCCGCTCCTGCTCGGCGGCCAGCGCGCGGCCGGTGTTGACGTCGAAGCTGTTGGGCTCGGGGAAGGACTTCTGCACGGCGGCCAGCAGCGCGGTGTCGTCCGTGCCGGGCTTGGCCTTGACGTCGATCCCGCCGTACTGGCCGGGGCTCAGGTAGAGCTGCTGGGCGGTGGCGGTGTCGAATGCGGCGAGCGAGCCGCCGGCGTCGACGCGCGGGTCGTTGGCGTGCAGGGTGCCGGTGAGCTTGAGCTCCATGACCGGGCCGTTGACGGCGACGCGGACGGTGTCGCCGACCTTGTAGCCGCCCTTCTCGGCGGTCCTGGTGTCCAGCGCGACCTCGCCGGAGGTGCGCGGGCCCCGGCCGTCGGCCAGCGGGAAGCGCGGGTCGGTGCCGTCGGCGCCCGGGACGTAGTTGGTGCCGGTGGTGGAGAAGCCGTCGCCGATCAGCGCACCCTTGCGGTCGGCGATGCCGGCGAAGCCGCTGACCACGCCGCGGGCCTCGGCGGCGCCGGGCAGCGCGGCGATCGCCTTGCGGGTGTCCTCGGTGAGCGAGAGGCCGTCGGCGTCCCCGCCGCCGTGGTCGTACCCCTTCTCGACGGCACCCCGGTCGCTGACGGTGACGGCGATGTCGGTGAAGCTCTGGGAGCTCTGGGCGCGCCAGGCGCTGGCGAGGGTGTCGGTGAAGACCATGGTGCCGGCCACGAAGGCGGTGCCGAGGAGGACGGCGAGGGTCGTCATCAGCAGTCGGGCCTTGTGGGCCAGCACGTTGCGCAGTGCGGTGCGGTACATGGAGTGGTGTCAGTCCTGAGGGTCGTGGGGTCGGCGGCCGGTCCGGTGCCGGGGCAGGTGGCTGACCGGCTGGGTCAGCTGGTGCGGCCCTTGGCGTCGAAGCGGCGCATGCGGTCCAGGACGGTGTCGGCGGTGGGGTGGGTCAGTTCGTCGACGATGCGGCCGTCGGCGA
>NZ_LGDO01000200.1:0-3926 GCF_001279805.1 Streptomyces sp. XY431 | reverse complement strand
CGGGGAACTCGATCCAGCCGTCCGAAGTGCTGCGGCCCTGGACCCACTTGGTGTTGATGCCGTCGACGTCGGCCTTGTCGGCGTGGACGGTGCCCCAGGCCTCGCCGCCGTCCTTGCGGATGTCGACGCCGTCCTGCGGGAAGCCGATCCAGCCCTTCCCGGCGTCGCGGTCGCCGACCCACTTGGTGTTGAGGCCGTTGACGTCCACCTTGTCGGCGGTGAGGGCACCGAGGTCCTGGTTGCCGTCCTTGTGGAGGGTGGCGCCGGGCTGGGTGAACTCGATCCAGCCGCTTCCGGCGTCACGGCTGCCGGCCCAGGTGGTGTTGACGCCCTCCACGTCGGCGCGGGCGGCGGTGAGGACGCCCAGGTCGCTGTTCGACCCGTGGTAGACGTTGACGCCGCGGTCCGGGAAGGTGATCCAGCCGGCGCTGTCGGTGCGGCCCTGCACCAGCCGGGTGGTCACGTTGTCCACGTCGGCCTTGTCGGCCCTGATCCGGCCCAGGTCGCCGCTCGGGTTGCGGACCTCCGCGCCGTCCGTGGCGAGCACCAGCCGGCCCTTGTTCGCGATGCCCTCCACCCACAGGGTGCGTGTCCCGCTCGCGAACTCGGGGATCACCGCGTGCACGGTGGTGGTGAGGAAGTAGCCGCGCTGCTGCCCGCCGCCGGCTGCCTTCGCGACCAGGGTGTAGGTGGTGCCGCGCTTCGGGGCGGCCGTGGTCCAGGAGTACTCCTGGTGGGCCGGAGCGGCCCCCGCCACCGCCGGTTCGCGGCGGACCTCGGCGCCCGTCTGGTCGAGGATCGCGTAGTCGAGGCTGTTGGGGCCGTCCCAACGGAGCACGAGCTGCTCGCCCGCGTCGACGTCCAGCAGTGACTTGTCCGCGCGGAAGTTGCGCGGGACCAGCGGCGTCTGCTTCGCCAGCCCGAGGTAGGTGGTGTAGTGGTCCTGCCGCATGGCGATGTTGGCGTCCCCGCCGCCGGCCCGCTCGCGGATCTCCAGCAGGCTCAGGCCCGCGCCGGCGGCGACCGGGATGTTCTCCAGCTTCAGCACCAGCGCGCCGTGGGCGTCCAGCAGCGCGAACTGCCGGGTGGGCGGCTGCGCTTGGGAGAGCCGGGCCCGGAAGCAGTCGTTGACGGGGTCCCAGGCGAACTCCAGCGGGTCGTCCCAGGGGCTGGAGTACGTCCGCTCGATGGTGGCGGTGACCGCCGAGGGGGTGTCGGTCAGGTTCGAGGACTGGGCGAGCAGTGGCAGGGCCACGTCGATGTAGTCCCACTCCACCTGGGCCTGGTGGGTGTTGGAGACGATCAGGTACACCGTCCCCACGGAGGGCTCGTTGGGGAGCGATGCTTGGAGCGATGTCGGATCCGCGACGATCTCGTAGTGCAGCAAGGACGGCACAGTACGGACTCCCTGGCTCGGCGTTTCACACGGTGCGCACGACAATCCGGATGTGTGCGTGCGCGGGTTGACGGCGGAACGGGTGCCTACGGACCTGTCGACCGTAGGCACCGCCCCGCCGTCCGGGTGCCGCGATTGCCGGGAGCTGGCCCGAACCGGACCCGCTCTGGCCGGAACGGACGTGTGAACTCCGATGAAACAAAAAGGAGTTGATGGAGGTGTGAGACCGGTGCCGCAGGTGCTCAGGGGGACAGCGGCTTGGCCAGCACCAACTCGCGGGAGACGCCGTCCGGGAGCAGGTCGCCCGGCTCGCCGGTGTCGGTGAAGCCGACGCGCTCGTAGAGGGCGATGGCGTGCGGGTTGTGCGGCATCACGGCGAGGCGCAGGGTGGCGAAGCCCTGCTTGGTCGCCCACTGCTCGATCTCGGCGATCAGCCGGGCGCCGACGCCCCGGCCCCGGGCCTTCGGGTCCACCCACATCGAGATCAGCTCCGCGTGCCCAGCCTCCGGCACTCCGGTGGCCATCGCGGCGGGCACGCCGTCGACGAGGGCGACGAGGTCGAGGGCGCCGGGGATCTCCAGCCGGGAGCGCCAGCGTTCCTCCCGGTCGCCCTCGCCCTGCCAGCCGGCGAGGGTGGAGCCGAAGGCGTACGGCGCCTCGGCGAGGGCGGCGAGGCGCAGCTCCCGGAAGAGCGGCCAGTCGTCGGAGGTGAGTTCGCGCAGTTCGATCATGGCAATGACAATGCACTGTCCTGATCTGCGCGAACAAGCGGTTTATCCGCAGCCGAGCCCGAGCCCGAGCCCGAGCCCGAGCCCGAGCCCGGCGCCGCGCCCCGATGTCGACCCCCGGCCCGCCTCACCCCGCGAGCGGCGGGTTCAGCCGCGCGAAGGCCTCCTGGCGGCGGTACGGGAAGTAGGGGTACGGCGCCGTCCGGACGCTCGCCGCGTCCAGCCGGGCGACCTGCTCCGCCGTGAGCTCCCAGCCCACCGCGCCGAGGTTCTGGCGCAGCTGCTCCTCGTTGCGGGCGCCGATGATGACGGACGAGACGGTGGGGCGGCGCAGCAGCCAGTTGAGCGCCACCTGGGGGACGGTGCGCCCGGTCTCGGCGGCGATCGCGTCCAGCGCGTCCACCACGTCGTACAGCAGCTCGTCCGCCACCGGCGGGCCGTAGTCGGCGGTGTCGTGGAGGCGGCTGCCGGGCGGGACCGGGGCGCCGCGGCGGATCTTCCCGGTGAGGCGGCCCCAGCCGAGCGGGCTCCACACCAGCGCGCCGACGCCCTGGTCCTGGCCGAGCGGCATCAGCTCCCACTCGTAGTCGCGGCCGACGAGGGAGTAGTAGACCTGGTGGGCGACGTACCGGGGCCGGGCGTCGCGGTCGGCGGCGGCGAGCGACTTCATCAGCTGCCAGCCGGAGAAGTTGGACACGCCGGTGTAGCGCACCTTGCCGGCCCGGACCAGCTCGTCCAGGGTGCCGAGCACCTCCTCGACGGGGGTGGCGGCGTCGAAGGCGTGCAGCTGGAAGAGGTCGAGGTGGTCGGTGCCGAGACGGCGCAGGGCGGCGTCGACGGCGGTGGTGAGGCGGGCGCGGGAGGTGCCGGCGTCGTTGGGGCCGTCGCCGGTGGGCAGGCCGGCCTTGGTGGAGATCAGCACCTGGTCGCGGCGGCCCTTGATCGCCTGGCCGAGGACCTCCTCGGAGGCGCCGTCGGAGTAGACGTCGGCGGTGTCGAACAGGGTGACGCCGGCGTCGATGGCGATGTCCAGCAGGCGGCGCGCGTCCTGGGCGTCGCTGGTGCCCCAGGCGCCGAACAGCGGGCCGCGGCCGCCGAAGGTGCCGGTGCCGAGGGAGAGCGCGGGGACGGTGAGGCCGGACGCGCCGAGGCGGCGGTACTCCATGAGAGGTGTTCCCTTCGCTAACGGGACTTCTGTGCCGTTAAGATGTCTCGACCCTAGCACTGCCACGCTCACTAATGGAACAGGAGTCCCGTTAATGACAACCTCGGGCATGCAGCGACCCGGCGGCCGGACCGCCCGCGTCCGGATCGCCGTCCTCAAGGCCGCCGAGGACGCCCTGGTCGAGGTCGGCTTCGCCGGGCTCGACCTCGGCGACGTCGCCCGCCGCGCCGAGGTCGGCCGCACCACCGTCTACCGTCGCTGGGGCTCCGTCGGCGCCCTGCTCGCCGACCTGCTCACCGACATGGCCGAACAGTCCCTCCCGCGCGCCCGCACCGGCTCCCTCGCCGAGGACCTCCGTACCAACGCCCGCCTGGTCGCCCGTACCCTGGCCGACCCCCGGCAGGGCGCCCTCTTCCGCGCCGTCCTCGTCGCCGCCGCCTGCGACCGCGACGCCGCCGAGGCCCTGCACCGCTTCTACCGCGCCCGGGTGGAGGAGTGGGCCCCGTGCGTCACCGAGGCCGTCGACCGAGGCGAGCTCCCGCCCGACACCGACCCCGTCGAGGTCGTCCGCGCCGTCTCCGCCCCCCTCTACTACCGGATGCTCACCACCCCCGACCCCCTCGACGAGGGCGCCGAC
>NZ_LGDO01000199.1:0-1039 GCF_001279805.1 Streptomyces sp. XY431 | reverse complement strand
CGACGACGATCTTCGCGGAGGTGGTGGCGCGGGTGGGGGCGGCCGCGTTAGAGCTTGCGAAGTCCACTGAGGACCCTTTCGAGCAGCGTGACGTCGGGCTGGTTTCCGGTTTCGCCGCCGGAAGCGGGCTGGTGGATGGCGACCAGGCCGGCCTCGGCCAGGTCGGCCACGAGGATCCGGGCCACTCCCAGGGGAAGGGAGAGCAGCGCCGAGACCTCGGCCACGGACTTCACCTCGGTGCACAGGGTGCAGATCCGCTGGTGCTCCGGCAGCAGGGTGGCAAGTCGCTGCGGATCCACGTCGGCGGAGACGAGCGCCTCCAGGGCGAGCTCGTACCGGGGCCGGGTCCGTCCGCCGGTCATCGCGAACGGGCGGATCAGCGGGCCGCTGTCCGGCTCGTCCTCGTAGTCGTCGTACCCGGACCGGGACGGTCCGCCGGGCTGCTGCCCGGCCGACTGCCCGGCAGCCGGTCCGCGACCGCGGAGGTGTCCGGGCTGCTGCCCGCCCGCCCCGCCCGGATAGCCGGCCGGAGGAGCGTCGTACGAGGGCTGGGGCTGGGTGTACTGGTCGTACTGCCCCGGCGGGTACGGCTGGCCGTACGCCGGCTGTCCGTAGGGCCGGCCGTGCTGCGGGCCCTGCTGGCTCTGCTGCTGCTGGCCGGGGAGCGGCTGGCCGTACTGCTGACCGTGGCCGACGACGCCGGGTGTTCCGAAGGCGTCGTGGCCCGTGCCAGGGTACGGAACGCCGTACTGGCCGCTGCGGTCGTCGGGCGGTGTCACGGTTCCTCTCCTCACAAGGTGCGGCGGTGCGGTGCGAGCTCGGGAACGAGTCCTGAGCCAGTGGTGCGAAGGCCGTACAACGTCCGAACCCGAGCCCGCCGAAGCGGGCCCGGGACGGACGTGGAGGTGCTTCGAATACCTGGACGGTATCCGACGAACCGTCAGTGCAGGAGACTGCCCTGGAGTTCTGCGCGGAGTGCGGGGGTGAGGACCGCGCCGGCGCGGTCGACGAGGAGGGCCATCTCGTAGCCGACCAGGCC
>NZ_LGDO01000198.1:0-4036 GCF_001279805.1 Streptomyces sp. XY431 | reverse complement strand
GTGTGCGACACCCCAGGGGTGTTGTCCACGAAATTGGTGATCAGCCAGTTCAGGTTCTGTGCGGCCTGGCTCATCTGACTCAACTCAACGCTCCTGGTGGTTCGAGCCGCCGAAGAGATCGGTGCTGCGATTCTGCTGTCCGTTGCCGGACGGGTCTACCTGATCGGGGTCGATCCGGAAGCTTCCGGTACTGCCGGCGCTGCGGCCCTGCTCGACGCCGCGGCGCAGGTTGGTGAGACGGCCGCGGACCTCCTCGGGCGCGCGGGACACCTGCGGACCGTCCTGCGGGGTGGGCTGGGCGTTGCCCGGCACCAGGTTCTGCTTGGGCACGCGCCGGGGCAGGCCGGCCTGGGTGGTGCCGCTGGAGGAGGGCTCGCGGAGCTTCTCCGCCCGCTGCCAGTCGCCGTCGTTGGGCGACTGCCAGCTCTGGCCGCCGGCCGCGGTCGGGCCGGTGGGCCCGTAGCCGCCGAGGGCGGACACGTCGTGGCTGCCGCGGGGCTCGGCCGGGGCGGAGGAGGTGTCCTTGGCGCCGGCGAACCAGTTGGGGGTCTCGCCGCTCTCCTGCGGGCCGGACGGGAACCCGCCGCCGGCCAGCTGCTGGCCGGGGCGGCGCTGCGGCAGCCCGGACGGCAGGGTGGCCGAGCCGGCGTCGGCCGCGGCCGGGAGGGCCGGCTGCTCCGGGGCGTACGGGTGGCCCGCCGGGGCCTCCTCGGCCCGGTTGCCGTAGTTCTCCCCGGCGTAGCCGGAGCGGTCGTAGCCGTCGCCCTGGCCGTACTCGTCCTGCTGGCCGTACTGGTCGTAGCCCTGCTGCGGGTACTGGCCGTACCCGTCCTGCTGGTACCCGTCCTGCTGGTACCCGTTCTGCTGGTACCCGGCGTCCTGGCCGTACTCGTCCTGCTGGTAGCCGTACTGGTCGTCGGCGTAGCCGGACTGCTCGTAGCCCTGCTGCGGGTACTGCGCGTCCTGGCCGTAGTCCTCGTCGTTGCGACGGCCGTACGCCGGGTACTCGTCCTCGACGTCGGCGTCCAGCACCGGCCGGTCGCCCTCCGGGCCGGACTCCAGCGCGGCGCGGCGGACCTGGTCCAGGCGCTGCGAGCGCTGGACGGCCTCCAGGGCCGGGCTGAAGCCGCTGGAACCGGCGCCGTTGAGGCCGGTGAGGTGGTCGTCGAAACCGAGTTCGGCGGCGCTGCGGGCCTGGCTCCGGTCGGGCGCCCACTCGGCGGCCGGCTCCTGGTCGGCGAAGATCCGGGAGACGGTGAACTGCTCCTCGGGCTCCGGCGTCGCGGCCATCTGGGTCAGGAACGGCGGCAGCATGACGAGCGAGGTGGTGCCCGCGGACTCGCCGGAGGGGCGGAGCTGGACGCGGACGTCGTGCCGCTGGGACAGCCGGCCGACCACGAACAGGCCCATGCGGCGCGAGATCGTGGCGTCCACCGTGGGCGGCTCGGCCAGCTTCTCGTTGATCTCCGCGAAGTCCTCGGCGGTGAGGCCGATGCCCTTGTCGTGGATCTCGACCAGCACCCGGCCGTCGGGCAGGCGGGTCGCGTTGACCAGCACCCGGGTCTGCGGGCTGGAGAAGGTGGTGGCGTTCTCCAGCAGCTCGGCGAGCAGGTGGACGAGGTCGGTCACGGCGGCGCCGACGACCTCGGCCTCGGGGATGCCGGAGAGCTCGACGCGCTCGTACTGCTCCACCTCGGACGCGGCGGCGCGCAGGACGTCGACCAGCGGGACCGGGGTGTTCCAGCGGCGGCCGGCCTCCTCGCCCGCGAGGACGAGCAGGTTCTCACCGTTGCGGCGCATTCGGGTCGCGAGGTGGTCCAGCTTGAAGAGGTTCTCCAGCTGGTCCGGGTCGGCCTCGTTGTTCTCCAGGTCCGTGATCAGCGCCAGCTGGCGCTGGATGAGGCTCTGGCTGCGGCGCGACAGGTTGGTGAAGATCGCGTTGACGTTGCCTCGCAGCAGGGCCTGCTCGGCCGCGAGCGCGACCGCCTGCCGGTGGACCTGGTCGAAGGCCCGGGCGACCTCGCCGATCTCGTCCTTGCCGTACAGCGGGATCGGGGTGACGTTGGTGTCCACCCGCTCCGGGTCGGTCTTGGAGAGCTTCTCGACCAGATCGGGCAGGCGGTGGTCGGCGATGTCGAGCGCGGCGCTGCGCAGGGTGCGCATGCCGAGGATCATCGAGCGGGCCACGTAGCCGGTGAGCACACCGGCGAGGACCAGCGCGACGATGACGATCAGCGAGTTGAGGATGGCGTCGAAGCGCGCGTTGTCGCGCAGCTCGGCGGCGTCGGCGAGCACGTCGTCCAGCAGCACGACCTCGGTGGCGCGGAGGCTGGAGATGTGGGTGTTGGCGGCCTGGTTCCAGTTCTCCGGGGTGAGGCCGGCGTCCTTGGCCTCCTTGTACGCGCGGTCGGCCACCTCGCGGCCCTGCGACTGCCCGTTGGCGGCGGCCTGGGTGTAGGCCGCACCGACGTTCAGCAGGCCGCCCATGGTCGGGGCGCTGCCGTTGGGCATCCGGTACGCGGTCCGCTGGTCGGCGACGGCCTGGGCGACCTGGGCGTCGGCGTACTTCTTGGCGTCCTCGGGGGCGCTGCCGGTGTTGAACTCGGAGAGTGCGGTCTGCTCCAGGCGCTGGGCGACCAGCAGCTGCTGGATGAGGTCGACGTTCTCGAAGCGCGTGGTCTTCTGGGCGGCGATGCCGACCAGGAGCTGCAGCATGAGGGCGCGCTGGGTCGAGGCGGAGGCCTTGGCCAGCGACATCGCGTAGATCGAGCGGCCCTTGCTGGTGAGGTTGCTGGAGCCGAGGCCGACCGAGTTGTCGTAGGCGAGCAGCGGGGCGAACATCACCGAGTAGGCGCTGACGGTCGCGGAGGCGAACAGCGTGTCGCTGTAGGCGGTGGCGCGCAGCTGGGGCAGGAAGACGACCATCTGCTGGAACGCGTCGTGGCGCCGGGGGAGCTCGCCGGACTTGTCGCTCGCCTCGTAGGCCGCGTTGTACGCCTTGAGGGCGGCGTCGGTGGTCGAGCGCGCCTTGGTGACGTCGTTGTTCGGGTCCTGCTTGGTGATCAGGGGTATGAGCGTCTTGTCGCGCTCGCTCTCCAGTGCCTCGGAGAGCTCGGTGGCGGCCTTGGCGAGGGCTGCGGTGCGCTGGGCGCGGTCGGCCTTGACGAAGCCGTCGATCGAGGTGTTGACGCGCAGGCCGCCGAAGACCAGGGCGATGATGACCGGGATCAGCAGAATCGCGATCAGACGGGCCGGCACGCGCCAGTTGCGCGGCCGCACGAAGTCGTACCGGCTGCTCTTCGGCCCGGCGCCGTCCGTGCCCTGGCCGCTGCCGGACCCGAGGACCGGGGCGCCCGTGGGGCGGTCCTTCCCGGTGCCGGGCGGCTGCGGTGCCGGGGCGGCCTGGGGCCGCTCCTCGGTCGGGGTGAACGCCGAGAACCCGCCCGGTTCCGGTGCCGTGCCGTTCGGCTCGCTCTGGCGGGGCTCGGAGCGCCGCTGCGGGGCGACCTGCTGCTTACGCCTCACTCGACAACTACCTCTCGGCCGACAGGCGGCCATGGATCAATCCAGCGCTACCCCCGGTGGCCGCGTGCTCCGGGGAGCGGAGCGACAGCCGTACGGGATCCAGGGGTAGCTGGAATTTCAGCACGTGCAGGGATGGGGGACAAACAGCTGCTGGTGGGCGCTGTGCGCGGTGCAATTTAGGACATTCGCCGACAACTTGGAGCAAAACTGTGGTCTTCTGGCGCTGAGCGACGCTGATTCGCTACAAACAGTCATTGTTGATCACGAAATGCCTACCGAACTGTTATCCGCTGCTTATGCGAGGGTCTTGCGCGTGGCGCCCGGACGACATCTCCCCGCAAGCGAACGCGCCCCGGCACCCCGTCGGTGCGACGGGGTGCCGGGGCCGCCGACCTGGGACTCCGCTCAGCGGAGCCGGGCGAGGAGGGCGTGTTCGACGAGGGTGATGAGGGCGCTCTTGGCGCTGTCGCGGCGTCGGGCGTCGAGGGTGATGACGGGGGTTTCGGTGCTG
>NZ_LGDO01000197.1:0-4098 GCF_001279805.1 Streptomyces sp. XY431 | reverse complement strand
CGTCCACGCCCTCCCGGTCGGTGGTGTGGTCGTCCGCGAAACGACGGTCACCCGTCGCGTCCGGCACGTACTTCACACAGACAACGATCCTCAAGCTCACGGCCTGTCTCCTGTACTGGTCTCGTCCGGCGGCTGCGGCTGTGCAAGCGGGCGCGAAACACGGTACGCACCTGCTCCCGGCAGCGTGCTCCCGTGCCGGTCCGGAACTCCCTGGCAGCATACTCGCCAGTAGCTCGACGGTCACTACTCGCCAGTAGCTTACGTCGCGCGGTCCCGGCCGGGCGTCCCTCGGACCCCCTCGGCAGCCCCGAGCAGGCCGTCGGCCCAGGTGGACCGCGGGACGGACGCACTGCCGTCAGGGCCATCCTGCCCCAGCCCGACCCCTGCTCCACCCCGCGGGGGCGCTCCTTCCCCCTCGGGACCCACCGCGACGACGGAACGCGCCGTTCCGCGCCGGGGCGCGGGACCGCTCAGACCGCCTCGCCCAGCGCCGCGATCACATCCGCCCGCCTCGGCTGCCCGGCCGCCCGGCGGACCACCCGGCCACCCGCGTCCAGCACCAGCACCGTCGGCGTCCGCAGGATGTCCAGCCGCCGGACCAGCTCCAGCCGCTCCTCGGCGTCCAGCTCCACGTGCGCCACCCCGTCGACCATCCCGGCCACCTCGGCGAGCACCCGGCGGGTGGCCCGGCAGGGCTGGCAGAAAGCCGTGGAGAACTGCACCAGGGTCGCCCGCTCGCCGAGCGGCACCCCCAGCTCGGCCGCCGACAGCCCCACCGACCCGTCCTTCGCCCGCACCCTCAGCCTCCCGTCGCGCTTGGCCCGCAGCAGCCCGAACGCACTCGCCAGCGCGAGCACGACAACGCACACCACCAACCCGGTCATCCCCCCAGTCTGCGCCAGGCCCCCCGAGCCCCGGGAGCGGCCCCGGCAAAACGGTCGACCGCCGGCCCGCGGCCCGCGTACGATCGCCGGGTGGACTCCGACCGCCCCGCACAGCCGCTGCTGACCGCCCGCCGGGTGGTCGACCTGTGCCGGGCCACGGCCTCGCGCTGTCGCTGACGCTCCCCAGCCGTCAGCCCGCCGCCGTCCCCTCCCGGAGTCCCCCGTGCAGATCGATCCCCGCGGCCCGCGCTTCGCCGCCGCGCTCACCACCGTCGTCCTGACAGCCGTCCTGCTCACCGGCAGCGGAGTCCTGCTCGCCGCCCAGGCCCTCGTCTTCGCCCTCGGAGCCCTCGGCGGGCTGCACCGCTCCCCCTACGGGTGGCTCTACCGCACCCTGGTCCGGCCCCGGCTGGCACCGCCGACCGAGACCGAGGACGAACGCCCGCCCAGGTTCGCCCAGGGTGTCGGCCTGGTCTTCGCCCTCGTCGGCGTGCTCGGCTTCCTCACCGGGGCCACCTGGCTCGGCCTGCTCGCCACCGGGTTCGCGCTGGCCGCCGCCTTCCTGAACGCCGCCTTCGGCTACTGCCTGGGCTGCGAGATGTATCTGCTGCTCCGCCGCGCACAGAGCCGGGTGGACCTCACCGCCTGACCGCGCCGCGCCACCACCCCACGGGGGACCCGGCCGGAGCGGAAAAGTTCCCGGCCGGGCCCATCACGTACGTCACACCTTCACATTCCGCCAGGCGGCACCCCTCAGGTGACAGCGGGCACTCCTTCGGGGGATCATCTCCGTGTATCGCCCGTGGCCGCCGCGGTGTGCCGTGCTCCCGGTCGGCCCCCACGCACCGCCCCGGGGCCCCGCCGTACCGGGCCGCCAGGCCCGTCGAAGTCAGGACTGACCGTGGCAGAGCTCGTCTACCCGCCGGTGATCGGCGCCGCACTGACCGTCTTCCGCGCACTCGACGTGCGGATCAAGATCGTCGGCGCCGAAAACATCCCCGCCGAGGGCGGGGCGGTGCTCGTGAGCAACCACATCAGCTACCTCGACTTCCTCTTCGCCGGCCTGGGCGCCTACCGCGGCGGCAAGCGCAAGACCCGCTTCATGGCCAAGGACGACGTGTTCAAGCACGGCGTCTCCGGCCCCCTGATGCGCGGCATGAAGCACATCCCGGTCGACCGGACCGACGGCCAGCCCGCCTACGAGGCCGCCGTCCGCGCCCTCCGGGCCGGCGAGGTCGTCGGCGTCTTCCCCGAGGCCACCATCAGCCGCTCCTTCATGCTGAAGAAGTTCAAGACCGGCGCCGCCCGGATGGCCGCCGACTCCGGCGCCCCGCTGCTCCCGGTGATCCTCTGGGGCACCCAGCAGCTGTGGACCAAGGGCCGCCCGAAGACGCTCACCAAGCGGCACGTCCCGGTCACCATCATGATCGGCGAGCCGATCGTGCTGACGCCCCAGGACAAGCCCGTCATGGTCACCCGCCGCCTGCGCGCCGCGATGACCGAGATGCTCGACCGCGCCCAGCGCGAGTACCCCGGCAAGCCCTCCGGCCCCGACGACAACTGGTGGCTGCCCGTCCACCTCGGCGGCACCGCACCCACCCTGGAGGTCGCCGAGGCCGAGGACGAGGCGGAGGCCCTCGCCAAGGCCGAACGCCGGGCCGCCCGCGGCTGACCCCGGGCCACCGTTCCCGCCGATCTGCCGTACTTCCGTTCTGCTGCTCCGCCGTGCTGCCGTACTGCCGCACGAACGGGCGACTCTCCGTCGCCGGGCGGACGCGGACCGTCGCGTGTCGCCCGGCTCCGCACCCTCCGATCTGACAAGGTGACAGCTCCTTCGGGGGGCAATCACGTCCGGACTCGCCGGGCGGATCGGAGACGGAGATGACACGCGGATGACGCGCACACGGCTCTCACGGACAACCCCCGCCAAGGCCCGCACCCGCCCTCACGCCGGTGCGGGCCTCCTGCTCGCCGGGGCCCTGCTCACCGGCTGCGGCGCCCAGCCCGGCGAGATCCCGCTCAGCGAGATCCGCGCCGAGTCGCCCAGCCCGACCCCCACCGTCGAAGCGGCCGTCGCCAACGGCACCGCCGCCGTCGACGCGGCTGCGGCCGCGGCAACCCCGACCGCCCCGCCGGCCCACAACGGCCTCATCGCCAGCAGGGGCTTCCTCGACCAGGACCGCCTCACCAGCGCGATTTTCGCCGTCACCGCCGACGGCCGGACCCGGCAGCAACTCACCCAGCCCGCCGACCAGACCCGGGACGACCACCCCACCTGGTCGCCCGACGGCACCGCGCTCGCCTTCGACCGCACCGGCAGCGACTCCCCCGGCCGCATCTGGACCACGAGCTCCGACGGCCGGAACGCCCGTCAGCTCGGCCCGCTCTGCGAGACCGGCGCCCCGGACTGCGTCAACGAGACGGAGACCGCGCCCGCCTGGTCCCCCGACGGCAAACTGATCGCCTTCACCCGCAGCTGGGGCCGCTCCGATCCGGACTCGGAGCAGATCCAGTACAGCGACCTCTTCGTCATCGCCCCCGACGGCACCAGCGCCCAGCGGCTCACCTTCCTCACCAACGACACCCCTTACTCCGGCGCCGTCACCGACCCCTCCTGGTCCCCCGACGGCAAGCAGCTCGTCTTCTCCTACCGGACCAGCGCCACCGGCCAGCCCGCCAACGGCCGTTCCCTCTACATCGTCAATGCCGACGGCACCGGCCTGCGCCGGCTCACCCCGTGGGAGCTACGGGCCGGCGAACGCGCCGACTGGTCCCCCGACGGCAGCCGGATCGTCTTCACCACCTACCCGGCCGGCCCCGACAACGCCCCCGGCGGCGGCATCTACACCGTCCACCCCGACGGCACAGCCGTCGAGGCACTCACCCCCGGCCCGTCCGACGTCACCTACGGAGCCGCCTCCTACTCACCCGACGGCACCGCGATCGCCTTCGACCAGGCCCCCGCCGGCGGAGCCTCCGAGCTCTACACGATGCGCGCCGACGGCTCGACCGTCACCCGGCTCACCAACACCCCCGGCCACGGGGAGAGCCGCCCGAGCTGGGGCACGGCCGAACCGCAGCCGCAGGGCTGACCTTTCGGCAGCAATTCACGCACAACGCAAAGAACCCCCGTCGGTTTCCCGACGGGGGTTCTTCACAATGATTGTTCGGCGGCGTCCTACTCTCCCACAGGGTCCCCCCTGCAGTACCATCG
>NZ_LGDO01000196.1:0-4145 GCF_001279805.1 Streptomyces sp. XY431 | reverse complement strand
GGGTGCTGGGGGGCATGCGGGGCGTCCGATCCGCGGCGGGGCCGGGGCCCGGCGGGTGGCGGGGCTGGGCGGCGGCCCGGGGCGCTGCTGTGCGACGCTGCGCGGCAGTGGAGGTCTCGTCCGGTACGACCGGACCGGGCCAGTCTAACGGCGCCCGCCGACCCCTCGGCCCGGCCCCCGCGCGGGATGCACGTGTCAAGTTCGTACCGATCGCTTACAAGCGGGGTATGGGCCCTGCCGGTCCGACAGAGGCGGTGGCTACGATGATTGAGGCGCCGTCCGTCCCGATGGGCGGACGGTTCTGCCGGATCGACCTGATTGATCTGTCGATCCGATCGACCTGTACGGCCGGTAGGACCGAGTAGTTGACGGTGTGTCGCGGTGCGGGGACCTGCGGGGGCCGCGTCGCGAACGGGGGAGAGGTGGATTGCTGTGCCAAGCGAGGCTGGACCGGGCGGCGCAGGCTGGGCCGAGGGCCCCAACGGCGAGGTGAAGCCGTGGACGCTGGACAACAGTTGGATCGGCCGTGTGGTCGGCCAGGTCCAGGTCGACGTCAGTGCCACCGCACTGGTGGCGGCGTTCGGGTCCAAGGACGTCAAGATCGAGCTCGACACGCTCACCAACTTCAAGAAGAAGGTCGACGCGCTGCTGGCCTCGCTGGAAGGTTCGGAGGCGGCGCAGCACAAGATCAAGGAGCAGAAGCTGCACGCCGGGAACCTCGGTAGCGGCTTCCACGAGTCCGCCGACCTGATCGCCGCGTACGAGAAGACGCACGCGGCGATCGCGCAGCTCTCGAAGTCGTTCGCGGAGCAGATCGACAAGATGAGCAAGGCGGTCGCGCAGACGGCGGGCAGCTACGGCAACAACGAGGAGCACCAGACGGCGGCGGTCAACGCGGTCGCGAAGAACGCGGACGGCGGGCCGGTACCCAAGCAGGGTGGCGGCGGGGGCTTCGCGTGACGGTCCGGGGAGCGAGTTTCAGCGATACGGGGAGTAACTGATGGCAGGCGGGACGAACTTCGAGGGGATCCAGCACGTCCAGCTCAAGTCCATGGTGGCTGGCAGCGATCCGTCCAGGGTGACCGGTCGTGGCAACCAGCTGAAGGCCGCCGGGCGCGTGCTGGACGAGCTCAGCAAGGCACTGGCCGCCCACGTGACCCAGATCCAGTGGGAGGGGCCGGCCGCCGAGAACTTCAAGTCGTGGGCCGGTGACCTGCACAAGTCGGCGTCCATGATCAGTGAGTACTCGAAGGGCGCGGGCGACGCCATGGTGCAGGCCGGCGAGGCCCTGAGCACCGCGAAGACCGGTGTGCCGGAGGTCCCGACCAAGGACATCGACACGGTCAAGCGGCACTCCACGCAGCCGTGCCTCAAGCCTTCGCCGTTGAGCATCGCCGGCTTCGGCAACCCGTCCGTGTCCACCGACGCGATCATGAAGAAGGAGGACCCGACCTGGGTCTCCTCCATGGAAGCCTCGGCGGCGCAGAAGCGGGTGGACACCGCGCACCAGGAAGCCATCCACCAGATGGAGAAGCTGGGGCAGGCGTACGAGGCGGCGACGACCAAGCTGAACTCGCTCACGATGCCCGAGCTTCCGGGAGCCGGCGGCGACAAGGGCGGTGTAGGCAGCAGCGAGGACGTCTGGGTCGGCGGTGGGGGAGGCAGGACGGGATCGGGCGGTTCGGGCCGCACGTCACGGGCAGGGACCGGGCCCGGTCCCAGCGGCTACAGCCCGCCCTCCGGCGGCGACCGGAGCGGCGGCGGTTCCGTGACGCCGCGTCCGCCGGTGCTGGTGACGCCCGGACCGACCCCGCCGGGGAACGTCACGCCGCCGCCGCGGCGCGGCACCCCGGCGCCGCTGCCGGTCGACCCGACTGCGCCGGGACCGGTGCCGACGGGACCGACGCACCCCGGGGACCGTCCCGGCACCGGGCTCGACAGCCTGCCGACGGTACCGACGCTGCCCGGCCCGACCGGACCGGTGGGTCCCGGGGGCGGTCCCGTGCCGGTGCACCCCCAGGGCGGTGGTCCCGGGTACCCGGTTACGCCCGGTGGCGGGCCCGTCGGGTTCCCCGGTGGAGGGCCGATCCCGTTCGGCGGGACCGGTCCGTTCACCGGTGGGACCGGTTCGCTGAAGAGCGGTGGGGGCCCTGTGCCCCCGAGCCGGACCGGCACCGTCGGGGGCAACCTGCCGACGAAGAACGGTGGTCCGGGCGCGAACAACGGCGGCACGGTCTTCGGGGCACGCGAGGCCCAGGGCCGGTCCGGCGGGTCCGGTGGTGGCGGCTTCGGCGGTCCGGGTGGCGGGATGCACCAGGGTGGCGGTCACGGCGGTGGCGCGGTCGGCGGCTCGCGCGGTCGGGGCTACAGCTCGACCGGCGGCGGCGTGGTCGGCGGGGTGAAGGGGCCGGTGGTTGCCGGGGAGTTCACCCCGGGCGGCAGTGGCCTGCGCAACCGGGCGGCCGCAGCCGGTGCGGCGTCCGCCGAGGGCGCGGCGCGGCCGGGCCAGAACGGCATGATGGGCCCGGGTATGGCGGGCGGCGCGGGCGAGCGGCGCGAGCGCGACCGTCGCAACCGGGCCGACTACCTGCACGAGGACGAGGAGACCTGGACCAGCGGTACTCCGAAGAGCAACCCGGGCGTGATTGAGTAGTCCGGAACGACTGCCCGGCCACTGGGCCTCCCGGTGGCCGGGCAGTCCTGTGCGGGGCGGGGTTAGGGCCCGACGGGGAAAGTGACGAGGGAGCAGCGATGCGGCGGACGAACGTACGGGCGCGGGGGCGGGGGTTCGCCGTGATGGTGCTGGCTGCCGGAGTGGCCGTCGGCCCTGCGGTGACACCTGCCGTGGCCGAATCGATCCGTGAGAACCAGTGGCACCTCGATGCGATGAAAGCCACCGAGGTCTGGCAGATCAGTAAGGGACAGGGCGTCACCGTCGCGGTCATCGACAGTGGCTTCAAGCTCGATCATCCTGACCTCGCGGGACAATTGCTGCCGGGCAAGGACTTCAGTGGGCTCCCGGGCGGAGTGGGATCCTTCACCGAGAGCCACGGGACCGAGATGGCTTCAGTGATCGTCGGTTCGGGCAAAGGGATGGGCGGAGGCGGAGCCTATGGTCTGGCACCTGCGGCCAAGGTATTGCCGATCAAGATCCGGAACAATGACAACGCCACAGGAGTAACCGGGGCGGAGTTCCTGAAGCAGATCGACCAGGGCATTGTCTATGCCGCCGATCAGGGCGCGAAGGTCATCAATATTTCCCAGGCGATGCCGGCCGCGTTGATGTCGGCGGCCGATGTGGCCGATCTGAAGGCGGCAGTCGATCACGCGGCCGCGAAGGGCGCACTGGTCGTGGCCGGTGTAGGAAACTCCGCGCAGAGCGGAAATCCGCTCGAGTACCCGGCGGCGCTGCCCGGGGTCGTAGGAGTGGGAGCAGTCGGGCGCGACGGGACGGTCACCGCGGAATCGGAGCAGGGCCCCCAGGTGGATCTGGCCGCGCCGGGAATTGAGATCTACAACGCCTGTACAGGGCCGTCCGGTTACTGCAAGGGCCATGGCACGTCGAATTCGACGGCGATCGTCTCCGCCGCTGCCGCGCTTCTGTGGTCGGTGCACCCGGACTGGAGCGCCAACCAGATCGCCCGGGTACTGATCAACACCGCCGGAAAGCCGACGGACGGCTCCAATCGGAACGACATCGTCGGATACGGCATCGTCCGCCCACGCGTGGCGCTGACGGAGCCGGGGGATCCGGGGCCGGCGGACGTGTACCCGATCCAGGAGCAGCCGGTCGGGCAGCCCGTGCCGAGTGGTTCGGCCGCCCCGTCGGCATCCGCGTCCGCTCCCGCGTCGCCGTCGGCCGCCGCCTCGGTTCCCGCGCCCGCGCCCACCCCGCCGCCCTCGGCCTCCGCCGCGCCGGTGGCGGCGAAGGACGACGGGGGCTCCTCCCTGGGCCTGGTGGCCGCGGTGGTCGGGGGCTTGGTGGTGCTGGCCGCCGTGGTCGTGGTGGTGCTGCGGCGTCGGGGCGGTCCGTACGCGCGGTGAGCGGTCGCGCTCCCTGGCGTGCGGGCGGCGCCGGGGGGCGCGGGGTGCGGGGTGGGGCGCGGGTGTCACCCGGGTGGGTGCTGTCGGGGGTGGGGCGGGGC